>NZ_JAAKRF010000019.1:0-67683 GCF_049173005.1 Aeromonas sp. 602658
TCCGTTTCACACCTTGTCCCATCGGGTTCTCCATTTATTGGGGGGAAAGGTGTAAACCATATTCAGGACGGGACAAAAACAACAAAGAGGGCCGCGAGGCCCTCTTTTACATGGCGAGGTATCGGTGTGCAATTAAAGCGCGGCGGCGATGCGGGCGCCAAGCGCCGCGTTGTTCAGTACCAGCTGAATGTTGGCCGCCAGTGAGTTGCCGCCGGTCAGCTCGCAGACGCGGGCCAGCAGGAAGGGGGTTGACGCCTTGCCCTTGATCCCCTGCTCATCCGCTTCACGCAGTGCTTGGGCAATGGCTGCGTCGATATCAGCTTTCGGCATGGCGTGTGCGGTCGGGATGGGGTTGGCCACCACGGCGCCGCCCGCCAGTCCCAGCTCCCACTTGAGGCGCAGCGCCTCGGCGATGGCCGCCGGGGTATCGAGGCGATAATCGACCTTGAAGCCGCTCTCGCGGGTGTAGAAGGCGGGCAGCCCCTCGGTTTGATAGCCGATCACCGGCACGCCCTGAGTCTCCAGATACTCCAGGGTCAGGCCGATATCGAGGATCGACTTGGCACCGGCACAAACTACGGCCACCGGCGTTTGTGCCAGCTCCTGCAGATCGGCTGAGATATCGAAGGTCTCCTGCGCGCCGCGATGTACCCCGCCGATACCACCGGTGGCAAAGACCCGGATCCCCGCCATGGCGGCGATGATCATGGTGGAGGCGACCGTGGTAGCCCCCATCCCCTTGCGTGCCAGCACAAATGGAATATCGCGGCGGCTGCACTTGGTCACGCTGTGGCCTGCCCGGCCGAGCGCTTCCAGCGCACCGGCATCCAGACCCACCTTGAGGCGGCCGTCGAGAATAGCGATGGTCGCCGGAATGGCGCCGTTATCGCGCACCACCTGCTCCACCTGACGGGCCGTCTCCACGTTCTGCGGATAGGGCATGCCATGGGAGATGATGGTGGATTCGAGGGCGACCACCGGTTTGCCGACAGCCAGCGCGGCAGCGACTTCCGGTTGGATATCGAGGTAAGCGTTCAGCATGAGTACTCCTCCAGTATGCGGTCAACGGCGGTCTTGCTCAGACCGGAAAAAACGGTATCGGAACAATTGACGGTGAGGGCGGCACAGCCCAGGGCAAAGCGGGTGGTCTGGGCAATGTCGAGCTGTTGCAGCCAGGCGTGGGAGAGGCCAGCCATAAAGGCATCCCCGCCGCCGGTGACGTTGAGTACCGGACTGCCCAGCACCGGCAGGTGGCCCTGCTGCTCGCCATCGCTGTAGAAGATCCCCTGTTCACCCAGACTGAGGAACAGCCGCTTGACCCCGGCGCGGTGGAACCAGGCGGCCACCATGGGCCAGGTTTCGGGCCCGGCGATGGTCATGCCGCACAGCTGCTCGGCTTCGCTGCGATTGGGTTTGAGGGTGTGGATCTTGCCGAGCCAGGGGCGGATCTTCTCCACCTTGGCCACCGAAACGGTATCGACAAAGATGGCGTGATCACCTTGCCGTTCAAACAGCCAGTCGAGGGTGTGGATGGCCAGATTGGTATCGAGCACCCAGAGCCGGGCACCGCCGAGAAAGCCACCGAGTGGGGTCAGGCGGGCAGGAGTGAGCTGCTCTATGATGGCCATGTCGTTGATGGCGCAGCTCATTTCGCCGCTGCCATCATGCAGGCTGAGATAACAGGAGGTGGTGTGGCCATCGAGCACCAGAGTCTGGCGCACATCGACGCCGGCCCGCTGGCTTACCTCCAGCAGATGATGACCATACTGGTCGTTGCCGACTGCAGTCAGCAGCCGGGTATCACTGCCGAGCCGCGCCAGATTCTCGGCGATATTGCGGCCGACACCACCGGCCGAGGTGCGCACCTTGCCCGGGTTGGAGTCGCCGAGCAGCAGGTTGTCGTGGCTGGTGCCGCAAATATCCATATTGGCACCGCCGATCACCACTACGTAGGGGCCCTCTCGCAGTACATAACCTCTGCCTTGCACATATCCCTGCCGGATCAGGCTTGAGATGTGGCTGGCCAGCGCGGAGCGGCTGATGCCAAGGCGATCGGCCAGCTCCTGCTGGGCAATCATGGGATCCTGACGCAGCAGGGCGAGGATCTCTTGTTCACGCTCAGTCATAGACAAACATCCATTTACAAACGTTTGTCCATTATTGCTGGGAAACGTTTGTTGGCTATCTACTTGTACAAAATTTGTCGGCTTGCGCACAAAAAATCGACATTCAAAGCTGGGTTGGCAAGCGGTTTAGCCGGGGAGGGGACTTTTAACGGGTCGGTGGCCTTGCAACGGCTTATAATGGCCGCCGCAAGATGAGGAGAGATGATGGAAAAGAGTGCATTCTGCTGCGTGGGGCTGGTCAATCCCAAGTCTCCGGAAAATGTCGGCTCTGTGATGCGGGCTGCGGGTTGTTACGGGGTGGACGAGGTCTACTACACCGGCAACCGTTTCGAGCTGGCGCGCCGCTTTGCCACTGATACCAAGCAGATGGTGGAGAAGATCCCGCTGCTCGGGGTGGATGATCTGATGGCGTTTATCCCGCAGGGATGCGTGCCCGTGGTGGTCGATCTGATCGACGGCGCTACGCCACTCCCAGACTATGTTCATCCGGAGCGTGCCTTCTATATCTTCGGACCGGAGGATGGCACGCTCGATCCTGCCCTCTATGGCGCGGTGAAAGATGTGGTTTATGTGCCGACTCAAGGCTGCATGAATCTGGCTGCCTCGGTCAATGTGATCCTCTATGACCGCTTGGCCAAGGGAATGAGGGGAGAGTAATTAGCGCAACGTTATCATTCAGTCTGCAGGGCTGGCAGCCACTTTCTGTTCCAGTTCTTCGATAAAACCCTGATAGTAGTCATAGAGCTGATAGTGCTTATAGATCTCTGCCAGACCCCCGCTGCGGATCAACTCAACCATTCCCTTATCCCAGAGCTGTAACATCCGGTTGCCTTGCTGGGTAGCGGCAAAAATGGGATAGGTCGGGATCCAGCGCAGGAAGACGCGATGCAGCTCGGGAGGGATAGCCTCATCCACATAGAGCACGCCGGCAGTGAGGTAATAGCGATATCGCTCTTTACCAAGCAGTTGCAGAGCCAGCTCATCGCTGTCAATTTCATGCCACTGCATGGTGACCGCAATGTACTTGTCGAATGCCCATCCCCGCCGCCATATCACGGTTTGCCCTTCCAGACTTTTCTCCCCTTGCCACTGGGGTTGCCATTTCTTGAGCATGAACACGGTCAGGTCATCCGCTGATGCCGGATAGCGAGATTGCTGGACGCCGGAGACTTCATCGCGATATACCCCCATGGCGATATCTCCCCCTTTTTTTGCAATGACAGCGAGAGCGCGCTTATAGGGCACAATATGGGGGGTTACCTGATAGCCGTGAGGCTGGTAGATGGCTCGCACCAGATCCAGATAGAGGCCTTTGCCATCCTTTTGACAAAAACCGGGCCAATCATCGCAATAAACGTCAATAGACTCTGCCCGGCAATTCGCCGCAGTGAACAGACAATAGAGCAACAGACAGATGCGTAGCATGGTCAGAGCTGGCCTCGTTGGGGCAGAGGGAAAAACACTGATACCCTACTTTATACCATGGCATTGATGGCGACGGCGTACAGAAAAAATCCCTGATGTTCATTTTGCGACAGGGTCGAGAGTTATTTTCAATCTGATGGTTATGATGATCTCAAGATTCAATAGTACCCCAATCAGTAGAGGAGACTGCATTATGCCATCGATCAAAACTCTGCTTTGTCCTGTCGATTTTTCCCAAATGTCCCGTGCGGTACTCGACTATGCCGTCTTCATGGCGCAGAGCCATGAGGCCCAGCTCAAGCTGATCCATGTCGTAGACCAACTGCACGGCTTTGACAGTTACAAAATTCTTCATATGACAGCCGTTGAGATCACTCACGAAATGGAGCGTCAGGCCAGAGCCCAACTCAAAGAGCTGATTGCAACCCTGCCTATCCCGGCAACGTTTGATATTCGCTTTGGCAGGGCGGCGGATGAAATCATTATCCAGGCCAAGGAAGACGAGGTTGAACTGATCGTTATGGGGAGTCATGGCCGCTCCGGCATCAGCCATCTGCTGGTAGGCAGCGTTGCCGAATCCGTGGTGCGTCATGCTCCGTGCCCGGTCCTGGTGGTGCGCCAATAACTCGTCCCGTTTAGTGTGAGAGCGTGACAAACAAGGCCAGCGATTGCTGGCCTTGTATTTTATGGTGTCGTTGCTAGCCGTGGGCGTAGATGACACTGCCCCCTTTTATGGTATCTATGATGGCCCTGGCTTGTTCCTTTGGCAGGGCGGGGCAGCCCCAGCTGCGGCCCAGTTTGTCATATTTGCGGAGATGGTTTGGGCTGGCATAGGCGGCGCCATGCACCACGATGGCACGTTTGCGGGCATTGCAGTTTTTGCCGGGGCTGAGCCCATCCAGCCGCAGGGAGTAGCCATGCTTGCCCAAGTAGGTTTCTGCGGTACGATAGACACCGAGGGAGCTTTGTCGGGAGTTGAGCTGGTTGGAAAAGCGCTCTGCGGCCAGTTCACCAGAGTTGCGGCCATGACTGACCCAGGTGTGATAAAGCAGTTTGTGACGTTTCATGTCGATGACGAACAGCCTGCGCTGAGTCGAAGGCTTGCTGTAATCAATGATGGTCAGGATGGATTTTTGCTTGCTGCGTACGCTTTGATAGCTGACAAGGGCTTTTTGAAAGGTTTGTCTGTCGAGTTTGCCGGCCAGCCCAAGCTGCTGATAGAGGTTGCGCTCACTACTGGCGGCGCTATTCCCGCTCCAGCCGATGCTCACCAGCAACAGTAACACTGGCCACAGTGGCCCCCACCGTTTTCCGAGTAACTCTGTCATCCCTGCTCCCCTCTTTGCGCATCCTTGCTTGTCCAACGGGCTGAAATTACAGCTATCCGCTCGATAGTTATATGCAAGGTGCTGAAAACGCGCAATAAAAAACCGGCCGCAGAGCGGCCGGAAGAAATTCAAACAGTAGACATTGGTTTCACAGGGTATAACCGACAGTCAACCTTTTAGAAGTTGTACTGCAGGGCGACAGCAACAACGTCGTCGGTGTTCTTGCCCAGAGAGTTGGTGGACTTGCCATCAACAGAGTCAAGCAGGTTCAGCTTGTAGTCAACGTAGGCGTTGAAGTTCTCGGTAAAGTTGTACCAGGCACCGATGGATACGTACTCGGTGTAGGTGTCGTCAATGCCGTGGGCAGTATCTTTGACGTCAGTGCGCAGGTAAGCCAGAGAAGGCTTGAACTTGCCGATGGTGTACTGGGCAACGGCTTCGTAACCATCCATCTTCTCGGCGTAGCCGTTGTTGACGAACAGGTGGTTCTCACCGTGGGAATAGGTTGCCGCCAGATAGAGGTCGCCTGCAGCATATTTGGCACCGAAGCCCATCAGCTTGGCATCTTTCTCGCCGCCAAAGGCTGCGTAGCGGGCCTGTTCGGCAGTTTTGCCAGCCTGGTTGTATGCAGCGCCCAGGCTCAGACCCATATCGAAGTCATAGTTGGCAGAGAAGGCAAAGCCCTCTTTGGAACCAGTGCTGTTCCAGCTCTCACCGTTGTAGAGGTTACCGTTGAAGGACTCGGCAATGGCGCTGCGGCCAGCATTTTGCGGGTTATTGTTACCAGTGAACTGGGCACCCAGAGTCAGACCTTCGTAGTTGAAGATGTACTGAGCCAGACCGTTGGTACGGCCGGTACCGAATACTTCGGTATCTTTGCCCAGGCCATCACCACCCCATTCGGGCAGTACGTCGGTATAGTTGTTTACGGCCTTGGTGAACAGACCATCCTGACGGCCATAACTGAAGGCACCGAAGCGGTCGTGCTGGATGCCGGCATAGGCGTAACGCAGTTCATCGTTGTCAGAACCGGAGGTCGGCAGGTTGTATTCGGCAAAGCCGAATGCCTTCATCTCGGGAGCGATCTTGGTCTCGCCAGCAACGTGCAGACGGAAGTAGCTCTGATCTCCTTCGGCGCTGTTGTTGTCAGTGCCGTAGTAGGCACCCTGGGCACGGCCACCGATATCCAGCTTGGTGTCGTTCTGGTTGTAAACGGTAGCAGCGTGGGCGCCACTGGCCAGCAGCAAGCTGGAGATGGCCATAGTCAGTGCAGACTTTTTCATATCCTTATTTCCTCTGATGTAAACACTTCCGAACCTGTGGTCGGTTCTATGGAAATCGGAAAGGGTCCGATAGCCACACGGTAGGCGCTTGAACCTTGACTGGGCCTGAATCTGTCGTCGTTTAATTTGGTGCTGAAGGGCGCTGTTGATACTGGATATGACGTTTTTTGACAGGTTAAAAAGAGATTAAATTCAATGAATTATTCTCTATTGGCTGTTTTGACATTAAAACTGGCCTGACCAATAAGGTCGATGACTCAAGTTGTGAGGCGTATCACGAAGGGGGAGAAGAGTGGCGGGAGGAAAATGGGACAGGAGCACTTGCCGTGCTCCTGTCTGGCGGTCAGCTTGCTTTTTGCCACAGTGTCATCAGCAAATCCTGTTCCAGCTGTGCCGGGCCTTGCTGGATAAAGGCATGGCGCTGTTCGCCGTTGGCGCGCCAGCCGAGACGGCTTGTCTCCAGAATAAAGGCGCGCATGGTCTGATCCATAGAGATAGGGAACTGGCAGCGCTCCTGGCTTACCAGTCGGAGACCGGCAAGCGAGGGCCAGCTTAAAGGGTGTTCCATACTCACCGGATTGAGGCTGACCCGCAGTTGCCACTGATGACGCGGGCCTGGCTGCAGATAGAGCAGATAGCCACCGGGGGCCAGCCAGCTGACCAGCTGTTCGGTCTTGACCTTGAGAGCGTTGACCAGCAGCACCTGAGCAGAGCCCGGTTGCAACGGCGCGCGAGCGGGATCGGCAATGACAAACTGGCCGTCCGGCTGCGCTTTTTTGGCGGCAAAAATGGTGTTCTTGGCGATATCAACCCCAGCAAACTGCCAGCCGGGCAGGCGCTCTGCCAGCGCGCGGCAGTAGTAGCCTTCACCACATCCCAGATGAACCAGCTCTTGCGGGGCAAGGGGAGAGAGCAGGGCGGCCATGGCCTCGACCAGCGGCAGTTGGTTGCCGGCTTCCAGGAAATGGTGTTTGGCGCGCATCAGGGCGCGGCTGTCGCTGTCTTTGGGGTTTTTCTTGCCGGGGATGAGGTCCAGATAACCTTCCGGTGCCGGATCGAAGTGATGCTTGTTGTCGCAATAGCGCCCCTGGGAGGCTTCATGAAGATGGAGCGGACTGCGGCAGCGGGGACATTGAAGATGCATAGTAACTCTCTGGGCGAATGCCGGAACAGTGAAGGGCGTTCGGGATTATAGGGGAGAGGATCGAAAAAGGCTGCCGTAGCAGCCTTTTTTATCCCAAGGCCTCAGTTAGGCCTGTTGATGGGGCATCAGCGAGTACCAAATACCACAATAGTCTTGCCGTGAGCGGAGATGAGCTCCTGCTCTTCCAGCATCTTGAGGATGCGGCCCACGGTTTCACGGGAACAGCCGACGATCTGGCCGATCTCCTGACGGGTTATCTTGATCTGCATCCCATCCGGGTGGGTCATGGCATCTGGCTGCTTGGCCAGGTTGAGCAGAGTCTGGGCGATCCGGCCGGTCACATCCAGGAAGGCGAGGTTACCCACTTTCTGGCTGGTGTGCTGCAGGCGCTTGGCCATCTGGCCAGAGAGACGCATCAGAATGTCCGGGTTGACCTGGATCAGCTGGCGGAACTTCTTGTAAGAGATCTCGGCCACTTCGCAAGAGCCTTTGGCGCGAACCCAGGCGGAACGCTCGGGATTCTCGTTCTCCTCGAACATCCCCATCTCGCCCAGGAAGTCACCCTGGTTCAGATAGGAGAGGATCATCTCTTTGCCCTCATCGTCCTTGATCAAGACGGCCACAGTGCCCTTGACGATGTAGTAGAGGGTCTCCGCTTTTTCACCCGCATGGATCAGGGTGCTCTTCGCGGGATACTTATGAATGTGGCAGTGCGACAAGAACCATTCCAGGGTGGGATCGCTTTGCGGTTTGCCAATAACCATGAGAATTCCTCTGTAGTGTCTTTTTATGGACTTGTGCGTCCGGGCAAGCTGCCAATCTTGCCATTCCTTGTATTAGTCGCAGTAGGATAAGAGCCTTTGTCTGTGCTGACAAGGCTTTGCGCCCTTTTGCAAGAGCCCTTTGGGTAATGCCTGCTGCGCTGCTTCGGCCATTCTAGGGAAGATAGAGGTCGGAGATGTTGATTTTGATCTATTTCCATCCCAACTCCCCCTGTTCGGCAGAGATAAGCGACTGGGTTATGCTAGGGATCCATCATCACGATTAACAGGAGAGAGTGCGAGATGAAAGCCAAGGTCAGCTGGGTGGAAGGGATGAAGTTTGTGGGTGAGAGTGAATCCGGTCACAAGGTGATCCTGGATGGAGCCAACCCCGGTGAGGGGGCCAGCCCGATGGAGATGATCCTGCTGGCGGTCGGTGGCTGCAGCTCTATTGATGTGGTCTCCATCCTAGAAAAAGCGCGCCAGTCGGTGACCGCTTGTCATGTCGAGGTCAGTGGCGAACGGGTTGATAGCGTGCCCCGGGTTTTCGAGAAGATTAATCTGCACTTCGTGGTGACAGGCAAGGGATTGGCAGAGAAACAGGTGGCCAGAGCGGTCGATCTGTCGATGGAAAAATACTGTTCTGTTTCCCTGATGTTGGAAAAAGCGGTACAAATTACCCATAGTTATCAAATTGTTGAAGCTTGATAACTGACGATTGTTTCGTTGGTACCCTGGCATAAGGCCGTCACATGAGGCCTCTGCACAAGGCCATTACATAAGGCCATCACATAAGGAAAGTGCAATGAAAAAATTGATCGCTCTGCTTCCCCTGTTGGGTCTGGCGGCGTGCAGCAGCCCGCAACCTACCCAGTATCAATACAGCCAATACCAGTGTGGCGAAGAGATGCTGGCCATTACCTATGATGCCCAGGCTGACATGGTGCAGTTCCCCTATGCCGGGGTTTACCACAAACTGGCGCGTGTGGAGTCAGAGTCTGGCGCCAAATATTCTGACGGCCTGACCACCTTCTGGAATCAGGAGAAACAGGCGCTCCTCACCCAGAAAGGGGTTACGCTGCTGACCTGTACGCTCAAATAAGTGTCCACAGATATCTGAAGGCGTGCAGCTTCGTGTCCCAGTCTGGCCAAGACCAGACTGGGACAAAACTGTGAGACCACAAAAAACGGCTTGCCGGGAGGCAAGCCGTTTTTCTATCCATCCCTTTTCAATAAGCCAGCATTAACTGTTAATTGGTCGGGACGCTATGAAGCAGTTCGGCAGCGAGCTGCTGGCTGAGCGCCTGACGTTGGCTATCAGCAATGCTTACATCGCTGGTCAGCTGGATGATGCTGCTCCAGACTGCTTTCTGGGTTTTGCGATCGAGCAGCACTATGGCCAGCGAGCCTTTGCGCTGGTTGGCCGAGGCATAGACCCCGGGCGTCATGCCGAGGCGGGCGAAAATCTCGCCATCGCTCATATCCTTGCCGCCCGCGACGCCTATGGCGACCCACAGATCCGCCTCGTCGAGCGGCGCACTCTGCCACCCCTTGCCATTGAGCTCCCGGCTCACCGCCTGCTGCATCGGCTCCAGCCACCCTTCCGCCAGCTCACCGGCGAATTGATACTGCTCGGCCAGGGCGTAGCGCGGGGTTGCGCCATAGGTCCAGTTGCCAATCGGACGAACCAGCATGGTGCCGGACTCCAGCGTGGGGGCCGTCGGCCCGCTGCTGCAGCCGCCAAGCAGGGCGGCCAATACCACAGAGATAAACGCTAACCGCATTGTGAACTCCTTGGCTTAAGTGATCTTGCCGGTTTCAAGTAGTTGCTGGATGAGTGGCTTAAGGATCAACTCCATGGCAAACCCCATCTTGCCACCCGGCACGACGATGGTATTCATTCGTGACATGAATGAGCCGTCGATCATCGACAACAGATAGGGAAAATCGACCTGTTTTATGCCGCGAAACCGGATCACCAGCATACTCTCGTCCAGACTCGGGATCACCTTGGCACTGAAGGGATTGGAGGTGTCCACTGTCGGCACCCGTTGGAAGTTGATATGGGTGCGCGAGAACTGCGGGGTGATGAAGTTGATGTAATCATCCATGGAGCGGACTATGGAGTCGGTTACGGCCTCACGGGAGTGGCCGCGCTCCGAGGTATCGCGGATCAGCTTCTGGATCCACTCCAGGTTGACGATGGGCACCACGCCGATGAGAAAGTCCACGTGGCGGGCTACGTTGTGATCCTCAGTGACCACACCACCGTGCAGCCCTTCATAAAACAGCAGGTCAGTGTCGCTCGGCAGATGCTGCCAGGGGGTGAAGGTGCCGGGCATCTGGTTGAAGGGGACCGCCTCGTCAAAGCTGTGCAGATAGCGGCGATACTGGCCGGTGCCATCCTGGCCATAGCCCTGAAAAAAGCTCTCCAGCAAGCCGAAGTCATTGGCCTCGGGGCCAAAATAGCTGATGTGGCGTCCTTGTTCACGTGCCTTGCGGATTGCCACATCCATCTCGGGGCGGGTGTAGCGGTGAAAACTGTCACCTTCCACCACGGCTGCCTGATAACCCAATTGGTGGAACATGGATCGAAAGGCGATGGTGGAGGTAGAGGTACCGGCACCGGACGACCCGGTGACGGCGATAATGGGATGCTTGGCCGACATAGAATGCTCTCTTCCTTGGGAGTTTCGTTATACGGGCGTGAACCCGAGATGGTCAAGACGGCTCGTTGAAACGATCGCGTGGCACAATATTGACCGATTCATGCAACTCGCTATAGACGATCACGGCGATGCCTTGCTGTAATTGAGTCCTTACCATAGCGACTTTGGCTTCAAGCGAAACATCATGTTCGCCATATTCGGTGCCTTCTTGCAGCACAAACTGTTCGATCAGGTTGGTCAGGGTATCGGCATCCAACGCTTGCCAGGGGATTATCATGAAGGGATCTCGATGCAAAAGGGTATAACCGTCAGCTATTGTTGTGCGCAATAAAATGAGTGCAACCTCTTTTTACGCGTTTCGTGGAGTGTGAGACATGTTGTCTGAAGAGCAACGCCGGGCCCCCTCAACGATATCGGCTCACATGGATCTTGCTCGTCGCCAGGCCATCAGTCGCGGCATGGTCTGGTTCTGGTTGCTGAACTGGCTGGTTGTGCTGTTTCTGGCGATACGCTACCAGGTCTACAGCCAGGCAGGCCTGGCCAGTGACGGTACTCTGCCATGGCGCTTTCAGAGTGAGCTGGGCTTTGTCATGGTCGTGCTGCTGCTGCTGCCGGTTGCAGCCCTGCTCTGCAATCATCTGCAGGATCGAGTCTGGCTATGGTGCGCATTGGTCGTAATGCTGGTCTGGGGGGGCGTCTGGACGCTGCATATCTTCACCATTGGTGAAGTTGAGCTGCGAGGAGGGGCAAGTTATGCCAACGGGATCATGCGCCTCAATTTACTGGCTGCGCTGATCGCGTTTTATCCCGACCGACGCGTGTTGTATGCCTATCTCAGTGTACCGTTGCTATTTGGCGTTGCGCGTTTGTGGTGGCTGGAGGTGGATTTTCCGCAGCTTTATCTGCTTGAGGTGGTATGTACCATAATGGCGCTGGAGGTTGGTCGCCGGATGCTGCATCGCTGGTTTGAATTGGCCGTGATGCGTGAGCATGACAATCTGGCCCTGTTGCGGCGCCTCGATGCACTGGCCAAGCAGGATCCACTGACTGGTCTTGCCAATCGGCGCCACTTCAGTCAGGAGCTCGAACGCTGCAAAGCCCATAGTCAGTCGAGCGGCGCCCCGCTTGCCCTTATCCTCATCGATGTGGACTACTTCAAACGCTTTAACGATCACTATGGCCATCAGGCGGGGGATGTCTGCCTGCGGGAGGTGGCGCAGTTGATGATGCGTTCGGTGCGCAGTGAGGCGGATCTGGCCGCCCGTTATGGCGGCGAGGAGTTTGTGTTGCTACTGCCCGATGCCGACAGGCAGAGCGCCGCTGCGGTAGCGCGGCGGCTGCAGGATGGGCTGGCCGAATTGCAGCTTGAGCATCTGGCATCCGATGTTGCCAGTCGGGTGACCATCAGTCAGGGGATCGCGACACTGGAAGGCGGGGAGAGTGGTGAGCAGCTACTGGCGCGGGCCGACCAGGCCCTCTACATGGCCAAGGCTGGGGGTCGCAATCAGTTCTGCACCGCACCCTGAGTCTGTTCGGCAATCCAGTGACTGATCCGCTCATCCAACCAGAACTTTGGCCGCCAGGGGGTGCCGTGCAGAAAACCGACATGGCCGCCGCGCTGGCTCAGCTCATAGCGCACCGTGGGCGAGAGTTGATCCGGCCGGGGAATGACCGCGTGTGACATAAAGGGATCGTCGGCGGCGTGCAGGATAAGGGTCGGGATGGGGATTTGAGCCAGCAGCGGTAGTCCCGAGCAGCTCTGGTAGTAGTGGCTGGCACTGTGAAAGCCGTGCAGCGGAGCGGTGACCAGTTCGTCAAAATCGCGCAGGGTGGCAATCTGCTCCACTTGCCGGGGCTGCCAGCGTTCACTCGCTTTCTGCTGTTGGCTGATCTTGCTGAGCAAATTGCGGCGCATGGTACGCAGCAGATAGTTCTGATAGACCTTTGAGAAACCCTGATTGACCCGTTCGGCACAGCTGGCCAGTTGCAGCGGGGCTGAGACTACCACTGCCGCTTTCAATGCCGCAGGACAGGCCCGTGCCAGCAAGTTGACCAGCATATTGCCACCCAGTGAAAAGCCGATGGCGATCAGCGGTTTGCCCGGGAAGCGTTGGCTCAGCTCGGCAATCAGCTCCTGCGCATCACCGATGGCGCCGGAGTGATAGGCATGCAGGTGGCGATTGGGCTCGCCGCTGCAGCCACGAAAGTGCATCAGCACGGCCTCTCTGCCCTCTTGCTGCAGATGGGTGAATAATCCCTTGGCATAGTGGGAGTGAATGCTCCCCTCCAGCCCGTGAAAGACCACCACCAGTGGTCGCGAATCTGTCGTGATCTCGCCGCTCCAGGCGAGATCGACAAAATCCCCGTCAGTCAGTTCGAAGCGCTCGGCCACAAATCGGGCCGGAGTCCGGCGCAGCCATTTGGGCAATATGGTCTGCAGATGAGGATTGCGGGCCCACCAGGGGGCGTGGAAGTGGCTTTCGGTCAGCATGGCGTCGTCGGTCTGGGTCGAAGATAGAGGGGCGAGAGGTGTTCAGCTCCCGCCAGTCATTGGCTTATTTCAGCAGGCGATCGTGATGTTCGGCACCGCGCAACATGGCCTGGATCAGCTCGTTGGCCTCGAACTTGGTCAGCGCCTCATGGGCGCCCACCTGATGGGCCCGCTCCACACTGATCTCGCTGGAGAGGGAGGTGTGCAGGATGATGTAGGCCCCCGCCAGTTTGCTGTCGCTCTGTACCTCGAAGGCCAGCTCGTAGCCATCGAGCCCAGGCATCTCGATATCGCTCACCAGAATATCGATGGGGGTCTGCTGGCTGGCACGTTGTTGCATCAGGGTCAGTGCGTCCTTGCCATTGGTACAGACCTCATAAGGGATATTGATGTAATCGAGGGCTGCCATCAGCTGGCGACGGGCGACCGAGGAGTCATCAACCAGCAGGATCCGCATCGGCTTGATCCGCTCCCGCTGCACATCGGTCAGCACCGGATAGAGGTGGCTCGGATCGTCCGGATAGACCCGGGAGAGGATCAGCTCCACATCCAGCAGCTGGATCAGCTGGTCATTGACCCGGGTGACACCAGTCACAAACACATTGTGGCCGAGGGCGGCGGGAGGTGACTCGATATCGCGCCAGTTGCACTCGGTGATCTTGTCGATGCCTCGCACCAGAAAGCCCACCAGGGTGCGGCGGCAATCGGTGATGATGATGAAGCAGTGGGGCATCTCCTCCTTGCTGATGGGGCGATAACCCACCGCCATCGCCATGTCGATCACCGGAATAGTGGCGCCGCGCATATTGGCGGCCCCCAGCACGGTCGGATGCGAGTGCGGCATGGCGGTCAGCTGGGTGTAAGGGACTATCTCCTTTACCTTGAGGGTGCCTATGGCAAAGGATTGCTGGGCTGAAAGGTGAAACAGCAACATGCCCTGGGATTGATTGGCTTTGCTCGTCATGGCAGATGTCCTGTTGGTCGAAAGGTTGGCAGTCACTTCAGGCCTTTAGCATAAAGGATTACGGGGGGGATGGCCCTTCCTTGTTAACGACCATCTGGCAAAAAACTGGACTCGTTCAGCCAATTTAGTTGGCGCATTCATACCTGTGTCCGGTTATTGAGCTCCATCTTCGCCAACACCCCACAGCTGGCAGGTCGCTTGCAATGTGGCCTCATCGGCATAACCCAGCTTGCTGGCCACCTGCGCGGGTTTGCTGCCGCCCTTGAGCAATCTGAGCGCCTGCAGCAGTTGCCACTGTTGTTGCAATTCACTCCCTTCCACCGGCACATCGGCTTGTTGTGCCCACAGTTGCAGAGACTCCGGCTGGCCATTGGCCAGCGCTTGCCAACAGGCTTGCAGCTTACCGTAACCCTGCTGGCTGATGGCGCACTGTTGCAGCTCATCCAGGATCACCTGCAGTCGCTGACCGTAGGCCCCTTGCCACTCTTTCGGACGTTGCCACCGGGCCAGAGAGTCGAGCAGGGCATCGAGCAGCGGAGTGGCTTGTAGCCAGCCTGCCTGCTGCGGCTGAGCCACGCGCAAAGAGACGCTCAGCTGATCGTACTCGCAACCGCTGAGGGGGCTGAAGGCCGCAAGGGCATCGGCGCAGAGCCAGAAGCTGCTGCCTGCCGGCAGCAACAGCTCATGTTGGCCCAGTCTCAGCAGCGCGGCGCCCCGGGTGATCCGCAACAGCTGCCCGACCGGAGTTCGTTTGCGGTTGCCGGCGTGCAGGCCCTGGCAGGAAAAATGGTGATACTCGATGGCGTGATGCATGTAAAAACCCTGATATGATGCTGCCTGGAGGTAACAAATATGGAAACCAGACGTAAAAAACGCTTCATTGCCGGTGCAGTCTGCCCGGCGTGCGGCAAGTTGGACAACATGATGCTGTATCTGGAGCATGGAGTCGAGAAGGTGACCTGCGTCGCCTGTGGCGATACCCAGGTACAAACGCCTGCCGAGGTCGACAAGCAGACTCGCGAGGCGGAAGAGGTGATCGGGGTGTTTCGCCCCTGATGTGGCAACGGCGGGTGGAGTGCGGGTCTCCTCGCTGACGCTGTTGCCGTTTTTTTCGTCACTCCGTGGCGCCGCACGGCATATGCGCGGCCCGCTTTTTAGGGTATTCTGAGCCCGTTTTTTTCTATCCGCAGGATCCTGACATGAAAGTAGCTCCTCTGAGCGTGGTTACGCTGGAATACACAGTCACCGACGAGCACGGTGAAGTCATCGACAGCACTGTCGGCAAAGAGCCGCTGGTCTATCTGCACGGCACCCGTTACCTGGTCTCTGGCCTGGAAGCCGAGCTGGAAGGTCGCGCGGTAGGTGAAGCCTTCGAAGTGACTCTGGCACCGAGCCAGGCCTACGGCGAATATGACGAGACACTGGTACAAGAAGTACCGGGCGAGCTGTTCGACGGCATGGAAGTCTCCGAAGGGGATACTTTTGTGGCTGAAACCGACGATGGTCACCGTCCGGTGACCGTGGTTGAAGTGTCCGAAGAGTTCGTCAAAGTGGATGGCAACCATCCGCTGGCAGGCGTAACCCTGGGCTTCAAGGTCGAGATCAAGGACGTGCGTGCCGCCACTGCCGAAGAGCTGGCCCACGGCCACGTTCACGGTGCCGGTGGTTGCGGTCACGATCACGGTCATGACCACGATCACGGCGGCTGCTGTGGTGGTCATGGTCACGACCACGATGAGGATCACGGCCACGGCGGCTGCTGCGGTGGCGGCGGTTGTGGTGGCAAGGGCCATCACCACTGATCACGGCCATGCCGATGATAAAAAAACCCGCGTGAACGCGGGTTTTTTTTATTGGCTGACAGCTATGCCAAGCCATGTTGCCTGACCAGAGATGGCACCGGATCAGTAGTGCGGCGGCGGGGTCTCTTCGGCCATGCTGGCAATCTGGCTGGGCTGTACGCTTTGCAGTTTGTCGATCAGCAGCTGGATCTGGTATTTGAGTCGATCGATTTCACGGCCCTGGGTGGTTACCTCGTCGTTGAGCTGCTCTATGGTGTACTCCGCATAGGCGAGACGGGTTTCCAGGGTTTCGATGCGATCGTTAAGTTGCTGACTCATGGGCCTTCGGGTCCTTACTTGATTGTCCAGATTTCGGCCAGACCACTGGAGCTGGCACTGACAAGGTGGCTATTGTCGCGCAAAGCGACGCCGTAGACTACTGCGCTGGGCGGTTTCACCTTGGGTTGCGGCGAGACGCGCCAGCTCTGCAGCAGGGCACCATCGCTCACTTGCCACAGGGAGAGCTGACGGGAAGGGGCGCCGGTGATGAGCCACTTGCCATCGTTGGCAAAGCGGGCGCTGGTGTAGACCTCGAAGCGGTGATCATATTGCAGTTGACTCACCTCCTTGCCGGTTTTCAGATCCCAGATGCTGGCCCGGCTGCTGTCGGCGGTGAAAGCGTAGCGGCCGCTCGGCTCCAGTCTGGCCATGATCACCCGGCCACCATGGTTGAACCGCCAGATCACCTGCCCGCTACGGGTATCCCACAGATAGGCGCTGTAGTCGTTGCCGCCGGTCAGGGCGTAGCGACCGTTGGCGGAGAGATCCACCGTATTGACCTGTTCGGTGTGCCCCAGAAACTGCAGGCGACGGCCGCTTCGGGTGTCGAGCCACTCGGCCTTGCCATCTTCCCGCCCGATCAGCACATAACGACCGTCGGCAGAGAGCGCGATGTCCCTCAGCCTGGATTCAGGAAGTGAGTAGTAGCCTTGTGACTGCCCGTCCTGAAGCCGCCAGGTGGCAAAGGTGGTCGCCGTGGCGGTAACGGCGAAACCATCTCCTTGGGCAAAACGGACGATGGAGACTAGATCATCCGGTGAATCGGACTGTTTCCAGCGCCAGCGCTGGCGGTTTTGTGCCAAGTCCCAGACGATGATGCCCTGACCGATGCTGGAGACGATGGCCTGCTGGCCATCACTGGAGAGGTCTGCGGTTAGCAGACTGGTGCTGGCGAGGGGCATTTGCTGGTTGGGTTGGGAGCTCTGCTCGCAACCGGTGAGCATTAAACAGAGGCTCACCAGATAAATGGCACTTTTTATCATTTTTGCGGTCTCACGCTTTTGTTACCTGCGATCACGGCGTTAGTATAAGGCGCTTATCACGATAAACCTCTCATTTCACGATGGAACCGAGAGCGGTATTTGGAGTTTGGAGAAACTGATGAACAAATTTCTGAAGGTGTCCCTGTTGGCGGCGGCCGTTGCCGTCGGTCTGACTGCTTGCCAAAAAGACGAGAAGCCTGCTGCGGCCAATACCGCCGAAGTGAAGGCAGAAGCCAGCAAGCCGGCAGAGGCGACCAAGGCCGAAGCCAAGAGCTTTGAAGAGCAATCTGGCTACGCAATTGGCCTCTCCATGGGTCGTTACATCGCCAATACCCTGGAGCGTCAGCAGGAACTGGGCATCAAACTGGACAACGCCGTGATCCTGAAAGGGGTGACTGACGGTCTGGGCAAAGAAGCCAAGATGACTGATGAAGAGATCCAGAAGGTACTGCAGGATTACGACGCCAAGATCAACGAGTTGACCAAGGCCAAGGCCGAGAAAGACGCCGTTGAGAATCTGAAGAAGGGCGAAGAGTTCCTGGCTGCCAACGCCAAGAAAGAGGGTGTGAAGAGCACTGAATCCGGCCTGCAGTACGTGGTCGAGAAGATGGGCACTGGCGCCAAGCCGAAATCTACCGACATCGTCAAGGTTCACTACACCGGTACCCTGACCGACGGCACCAAGTTCGACAGCTCCGTCGATCGCGGCGAGCCGGCTACCTTCCCGCTCAACCAGGTTATCCCGGGTTGGACCGAAGGCGTTCAGCTGATGCCGGTTGGCTCCAAGTTCAAGTTCTTCCTGCCGTCCAAGCTGGCCTATGGCGAGCACGGTGCAGGCTCCATTCCGGCGAACGCCGTGTTGGTGTTTGACGTTGAGCTGCTGGCTATCGAGAAGCCGACTGCAGACGATGCCAAGAAGTAATCCCTTCTTGTAGTTAAAAACGGCTCCTTAAGGAGCCGTTTTTACTTGTGTATTCCCTGCAATCGCGGGATAACAGAGCTGTCTTGGCGTTGGGTTTGCGCGCGAAAATAAGGCAAAATAGATCGCAGAATCAAATACAAGGATGAGTCCAGTGGCTGAAAATAAATCGCGTGTCCTGCTGGTGGAAGATACCCGTAGTCTGGCGGTGGTCTATGAACAGTACCTGCGCCAGGAGGGGTATGAGGTGGTGCTGGCCGACTGTGGTCAGCAAGCGTTGGCGCAGTTGTTGGCAAGTCCTCCCCCCGTGGTGCTGCTGGATCTGGAGCTGCCGGATATGTCCGGTATGGATATTCTGCAAATGATCACCGAACAGCAACTGCCCTGCTCGGTGGTGGTGATCACCGCCCACGGCTCGGTGGATGTGGCGGTGGAGGCGATGCGCCTCGGTGCCTTCGATTTTCTGACCAAGCCGTTTGACAGCAAGCGGCTCTGCGCCACTGTTCGCAATGCCTTGAAACACCAGCAGTTGAGCTCGCTGGTTGCCCACTATCGGGAAAACTTCGAGCGTAGCTCCTTCTTCGGTTTTATCGGCGCCTCCATGTCGATGCAGGCGGTCTATCGCATCATCGAAAGCGCGGCGCCCAGCAAGGCGACCGTCTTTATCACTGGCGAGAGCGGCACCGGCAAAGAGGTGTGTGCCGAGGCGATTCACCAGTGCAGTCCCCGCAGCGAACAGCCCTTTATTGCCCTCAACTGCGCCGCCATTCCCCATGATTTGATGGAGAGCGAGATCTTCGGTCATGTGAAGGGCTCTTTTACCGGTGCGCAGGGGGATCGCAAGGGGGCGGCCAGTCTGGCCGATGGCGGTACCCTGTTTCTCGACGAGATCTGCGAGATGGACCTGGATCTGCAGAGCAAGCTGCTGCGCTTTATCCAGACCGGCACAGTGCAGCGGGTCGGTAGCGGCAAGCTCGAGACGGTGGATGTGCGCTTTATCTGCGCCACCAACAGGGATCCGCTGGTAGAGGTAAAAGCGGGCCGTTTTCGCGAGGATCTCTACTATCGGCTCCACGTCATTCCCCTCACCCTGCCGCCGCTGCGGGAGCGGGGCGAGGATATCCTGCTGCTGGCGCGTACCCTGTTGCAGAGCTACGCCAAGGAGGAGAACAAACGCTTCAAGGATTTCGATGTTGAGGCGGCGCGAGTGCTGCTTGACTACCCCTGGCCTGGCAACGTACGCGAGTTGCAAAACGTGGTACGCAATATCGTGGTGCTCAATGACAAGGAGCTGGTGAGCCCGGATATTCTGCCGCCACCGCTCAATGGGGTTCGTCCCCAGCTACCGACTGCGATTGCGGCAGCGGTGGCATCGGTTCCGGCAGCCACCGGGGTGGCCAACGGGCCAATTCGTCCGCTCTGGCTGGTGGAGAAAGAGGTGATCGAACAGGCCATCGCCAGCTGTGACGGCAACATTCCCAAGGCGGCGGCACTGCTCGAGATCAGCCCCTCCACCATTTACCGTAAAAAGCAGGGGTGGGAGGGGTCCAATCGGGCCTGAACCATCTTGCCAGCAGAAAGGGCGGCTAGCGTGCCGCCCTTTCTATTTTGGGGGATCAGAGTTTGGCGAGGCGCTTGAGGCGGGCCAGTCGCTCCCCCTCGTTGGCGCTGAACCAGCGGTCCTGTGACAGCAGAAACCAGGCGCGGGAGAAGTATTCCGCGGCCAGCGGATCGTCCAGCACCAAGGCATTCTCCCCCAGCTCCTCGAACAGATAACCATCCTCAGGTTCGCCAGCCTCGGCCATATCGGCCTTGAGCTGGTGCAGCTCTGCCAGCGCCTGCTGGTGCTGACCCTGGGCCCGAGTCAGGCGAGCCAGACTCCAGCGAGCGATAAACGCCTTGGCCGGCTGGTTATGTTGCAGATGCCAGGCCAGACACTTCTGCTGCTGGATTTTCGCCTCCTCAAAGCGACCCAGTTCGAACAGAGTCCAGCCCTGATTGTTGTAAAGGGGGGCCAGCCAGCCACGCACCTTCTCGTCACTGCTGCGCTCCGCCAGCTCCATCGCCAGTTGATGCCAGCGGCTCTGCTCTTCCAGCGGTGCAGCGATGGCGATCATGTGAGCGGCGTCGATGGCGAGATAGGTCTCCTTCTCCTTGAGTCCCCACTGCCAGGCTTGTTCAAACAGCGGTTTGGCACTGGCTTTGTCGCCCGCCGAGTTAAAGGTGCGGCCTCGTTCCAGCAGGGCCCTGATCCGCGCTCTGGGGGTTTTATCGGTGAGGCGAGGCGCTATCTCGTCGAGCAGTTGGTGGGCTTCGGCAAACTGGCGCTGCAGCGAATGGGTGCGGGCAATTTGGGTCAGCAACTCCAGTTCGAGTTGCAGGTCGGCAGCGGCGCGCGCTTCGGGAAGAAGGGTATGAAAACGCAGGGCGCTGGCGGCGGGATCCTGATAATCCCACAGCGCCATGAAATCGGGCGGATTGTCCATTTGGCCTCCTTGCTGGTTATCCTGTCATCAAGATGCCTGCAGGCCATTGTTTGTACAAGGGGCGCACGTCACAGAGCGCCCCTTGAGTCATGTTAACGGCTGTGGCCAGTTGCTCAATAGACCATGGCCAGGCTCATCAGCATCAGACCGAGGGCGGCAAAGGCCCCCTCCTTGATGGCGAGCCGTGGCACCAGCGCCTTGGGCAGGGCCGGAAACAGGCTCAGGGCAAAGCCAAGCCCCGGCATCAACCAGTGGAATGCCGGATCGCGCAGGGCGGGATTGGCGGCTCCATTGATGATGATCAGCAAAATGAACAGGGTGAAGGCGGGGAGGATAAACCAGCGTACCCCACCGGCGGCGACCGCCCGCAGCGGCGAAATGCGATAGAGCAGCATGGTCACAAGGAACAGAACAAAAGGGGCCAGCAGATAGAGCGGAGCGGGGTTCATAACATCTTTCCTGAAAACTGATCGTCAAAAAACCGGTTGTCCGGTGCAAGAGGCGCGGGATTTAACCACTCTTCGCAGGTAATCACCAGCAGCCCGGGCCCGGGCTGTGAAGAGGATCCCGGATAAAGGTTTGCTCGCGCGTCTTAGTGCAACCAGAACCAGGCTGCAGCAAATCCCAGCCAGCTCAGCACCAGCAAGATCCAGGGCAGGGGATGCTGATGGCTTACTTCAACCAGCTCCAGCTGAGCGTCTTGCTCTTCGGGTTGTGGCGCGCCCTGTGGTTGCCTGGCTTTGGCCTGCAATTTTTTCTGGCGGCTCGCTTCGCGGGCCCGCGCCTTCATCTGTTTCTTGTATTCGTCGATGCCTTTCTGGATCCCTTGCGCGATAAGCTGGGTCTGTTCCTTGCTCTGCCCCGGCTTCTGGTTGGCACGGGCAATTTTCATCGCCTCCTGCTGGGTCTCGGGGGAAATCTTGTCGTACTTGGCCATCAAATCATCTCCTCGGGCATGGCTGGCTGGGGAGTATGCCATAAAGGCGCGTCCGGGTGGCGCCTCCTTGGTGCGGGAGGGGGGCAAGTGAGTGACTGCTCAACAAAAAACCTGATAAATCAGCAGGAAGCCGGATGCTGGGCCGAAGATCACAATTAGCAGAATTTGTGAGTCATCGATGAAAAACGGTCATCTGTTGTTTGTTATATTGGCGCCCGACCCGCTGGACAGGGTTGATAAATAACAAAACAATCAAGGTGATATGGAAATGAATAATAACTTTATCAAAGGCGGCGTGGCACTGGCCGTGCTTGCTGCACTGACTGGCTGTAATACCTCGAGCAATGACACCGTTGCACCCTGCACCGAAAATGTCTGCAAACTGACCATCCTGCACACCAACGATACCCACGGCCGTTTCTGGCACAACGCTGAAAATGAGTATGGTATGGCTGCCCAGAAGACTCTGGTCGAGCAGCTGCGTGCCGATGCCAAGGCTGCTGGCAGTGACGTACTGGTTCTTTCCGGTGGTGATGTGAATACCGGGGTGCCGGAGTCCGATCTGCAGGATGCCGAGCCTGACTTCATGGCGATGAACAACATTCGCTACGATGCCATGGCAGTGGGCAACCATGAATTCGACAACCCTCTCAGCGTGCTGGAGAAGCAGCGCAAGTGGGCCCAGTTCCCCATGCTCTCGGCCAACATCTATGACAAGGCCAGCGGTAAGCACTACTTTGACCCCTACAAGGTGTTCAAGCTGGAGAGCGGTCTCAAGGTCGCCGTACTGGGTCTGACTACCGAGGATACCGCCCAGCTGGTTGATCCCAACAACGTGCAGACCCTGGAGTTCCGCGATCCGACCAGCGAGGCGGCCAAACTGGGCCAGCAGATCCGCAGCAACAAGGAGGCCAATCTGGTCTTCGCCATCACTCACATGGGCCATTACGAGAATGGTCAGCACGGCAGCAATGCGCCGGGCGATGTAGAGATGGCTCGTGCACTGCCGGCAGGGACTCTGGATGCCATCATTGGTGGCCACTCCCAGAATCCGGTCTGTATGGAGCCGGGCACCACCAACAAGTACGCCAATTTCAAACCGGGTGATAACTGCCAACCGGATCAGCAAAACGGCACCTGGATCATGCAGGCCCACGAGTGGGGCAAGTATGTGGGCCGTGCCCAGTTTGAGTACCAGAATGGCAAGTTGACCCTGACCAGCTATGACCTGATCCCGGTCAACCTGATCAAGCGCAACGCCAAGGGCGAGGCGATCGATGCCAACGGCGCCGTAACCAAGGATCCGGCCAAGATGCAGTTCGTACAGGACGAGATCACCAAGGATCCCGAGCTGTATAACACCCTGCTGGGTTATCAGGAGAAAGGTCAGCAAGAGCTGAATGTTGTCATTGGCTCGGCGGATGGCTTGCTGGTTGGTGATCGCAACTCGGTTCGCAACAAGCAGACCAACCTGGGTCGCCTCATCACCACGGCGACCAGCAGCAAGCTGGGGGTCGACTTTGGTATCGTCAACTCAGGCGGCGTGCGTGACAGCATCCCGGCCGGTGATATCACTTACCGCAGCGTGCTGCTGGTGCACCCGTTTGGCAACACGGTCAACAAGGCTGTCATGAAGGGAAGCGAGCTGGCGACCTATCTGGGCCAGGTGGCAAGCAAGACCCGCAATACCGGTGGTTATGCCCAGTTTGGCGGTATCAACATGGCGGTAGATTGTCAGGCCAAGAGCGTCAATATCACCAGTATCGGTGGCAAGGCGTTTGATCCGGCAGCAACTTACAGCTTCGCGATCCCGAGCTTCAGCGCCTCCGGTGGTGACGGCTATCCGAAGATCAATACCATCAACGCCGGTTTGGTCGATGCTGCCGTGCTGAAGGAGTACATCGAGATCAAGAAGACCATCAACGTGGCCGATTATCAGCCAGGCAATGAGGTGAGCTACCTGAACTCAGCCTCTACCGAAGGGTGTAACTGATTCGTCTGCGGGGCGCATACCCCCAGATGTGATCCCAAAGGGCAGCCGGTGGCTGCCCTTTGTCGTTATGTGCGTGGTGACATGTCATCTTGGGATTGGTCACAACTCTTCAATTATCAATGACGATAGCCATCGCCTGTAGGAGGTCAGGTGAGGGGATGAAATGAAAAGAGGTGGCCCATGGGCCGCCTCTTGCGTAGTGACAATCTAAACCTTACAGCTGCTCGATACCGACGATATGCCAGGGGGCATTGTTCTTGGCCAGATCGCGCTCGAGGTGCCACACCTCTTTGATATCTTCCTCGACCTGCTCCTGACGGTCCATGTAGCGGCCGCTGAAGCGCACGCTCACCTGAGCCCAATCGCTGCCGTAGTCGGCGCGCACCAGCTGGGTATCCACATACATCACTTCGGTATGCTGGTCGCCAGTCAGTTCGGCGCGCTCGGCTTTGAGCTGCTCGAACAGCTCGGGACTGACGTATTCACGCACTTTTTCCAGATCGTTCTTGTTCCATGCCTCTTGCAGGGTGCGATAGTGATCGCGGGCACCGGCCAGGAAGCTGTTCATGTCAAAGCCCGGCGGCAGGCGGAACGGCACGTCGCTGTCGGCAAAGCCGGTGGCTTGCGGTGCGCTGTTGCTCTGCTCAAACTGTTGCGGGGCCGCGGATTGCGGTGGCTGATAGCCCGCATAGGCCGCCTGTTGTGGCTGTGGCGTCGCGACCTTGCCCTTGCGCAGGGTACGGATCAGGAAGACGGCACCCAGCGCCAGCAGGGCGATCAGCAGGAAGTCCATTCCTTGCAGACCTTCAAAGGCACCGCTGCCCAGCAGGTAGGCAAACAGGCCGCCAGCCAGCAGGCCGCCCAGCAGGCCACCCATCATGCCGCTCTTTTTCGGCGGAGTCTGGGCATTCAGTGTCGGATTCTTGTTGTCGACCGGTTTGGCCGCAGGCTGGGCCGGCGCAGTTTTGTAACTTTTACCAAAGGATTTGCCGCCGCCAAATTTCTTGGCTTCGGCGTGAGGTGCCCCCAGGCCAATGGCCAGGATCACGGCAAACAGGGTCAGCATCTTTTTCATTTTGACTCTTTTCACTCTCGTCTGTGGGTGGGGCATGCTCCGCTTTGGCAAGCTCAGCAAGGCGCATGGCAGGCTGCCTGTCCCTAATTGTGTCGCAGCTTGTATTCATCAATATCACCTCTGGCATGAATTATTCATGAACGAGGTTGCCGCGATGCGGCGTCAAACAAGAGGAGTAAACCGGATGAAAAGCAGAAGATTGAGTCGCAAGGAGCGCAAAATGCGAAGCAAAATCAAAATGGTCAAGGTAGAGCAGACTCTGGTTTGGCCCTTTATGATGGTATGAGCCGCCAGATAGGGCTCGCCGTAGTTGGCTTTCTTTTGTAAAATTCCCGTCCCCTTCCCGCTGCGGTTTTTATGTGTATGGCAGAGCAAGTGACGGCGAAAAAAGACGCCAAGACACAACAGCTGAAAGTTCCTCCCCACTCTTTTGAGGCCGAACAGTCCGTACTGGGCGGCCTGATGCTGGATAACGATGCCTGGGATCGGGTTGCCGAACGGGTTATCGATCAGGATTTCTACAGCCGTCCGCACCGGTTGATCTTCCAGGCCATGACCCGCCTTTCCAACGCGGGCAACCCCATCGACCTCATTACCCTGCAGGAGGAGCTGGAGCGCTCCGAACAGCTGGAAGAGGCGGGCGGCTTCGCCTATCTGGTGGAGATCGCCAAGAACACCCCGAGTGCCGCCAACATCAACGCCTACGCCGAAATCGTGCGCGAGCGGGCGGTGGTACGGGAGATGATCTCGGTCGCCAACGAGATAGTCGAAGCGGGCTACGAGCCGCAAGGCCGTACCTCCGGCGATCTGCTGGATCTGGCCGAGAGCAAGGTATTCAAGATTGCCGAGCAGCGCACCAGCGCCAACGAGGGGCCCCAGCCCCTGAAGCTCATCCTCGAGCAGACCGTCGACAAGATTGAAGAGCTGTTCAAGACGCCGCACAACGGGGTGACCGGGGTATCGAGCGGTTACAACGATCTCGACAAGATGACCGCCGGTTTGCAGCGTTCGGACTTGATCATCGTGGCGGCCCGTCCCTCCATGGGCAAGACCACCTTTGCCATGAACCTCTGTGAGCATGCGGCCCTCACTGCCGACAAGCCGGTGCTTATCTTCTCGCTGGAGATGCCCTCCGAGCAGATCATCATGCGTATGCTCGCCTCGGTCGGTCGCATCGATCAGACCAAGGTGCGTACCGGTCAGCTCGACGACGAGGATTGGGCACGCCTCTCCTCCACCATGGGATTGCTGCTGGAGAAGGGCAAGATGTATATCGATGACGCCTCCGGCCTCACTCCGACCGATGTACGTTCCCGTGCCCGTCGGGTGGCGCGCGAGCACGGTGGCCTATCCATGATCATGGTGGACTACCTGCAGCTGATGCGGGTGCCGGCGCTCTCTGACAACCGTACCCTAGAGATCGGCGAGATCTCTCGCTCCCTCAAGGCCTTGGCGAAAGAGCTGCAGTGCCCTGTGGTGGCGCTCTCCCAGCTCAACCGAAGCCTGGAACAGCGGGCCGACAAGCGCCCGGTCAACTCTGACCTTCGTGAATCTGGCTCCATCGAGCAGGATGCGGATTTGATCATGTTTATCTATCGTGATGAGGTTTATCACGATGACAGCCCGGACAAGGGGATTGCCGAGATTATCATCGGCAAGCAGCGTAACGGCCCTATCGGAAGAGTGCGCCTCACCTTCCAGGGTCAGTTCTCCCGGTTCGACAACTATGCCGGTCCGGCGTTTGACGATGATTATTGATAAGTAACAATCATGGCAATCCTGTGGTCAGGATTGCCACCACCGCTCTGACCCGCTTGCCATTTATTGAGAGGCAGCCAGCCAGAGCCTGTTTTCCCGGTTCGACAATTATGCCGGTCCGGCCTTCGACGACGATAAGTGAGTGGCGGTCTTCGGCCCGATGAGGGGGAGACCATTTGTGCCCTCGTAAGGGAAAACCATGAAAGCGGCTACTGCCCAAATCAACACTGCGGCCTTGCGCCACAACCTCGCCGTGGTCAAGCGCCACGCTCCCGCTTGCAAGATCATCGCTGTGGTCAAGGCCAACGCCTATGGCCATGGACTGCTGCCGGTCGCCCGCACCCTGGTGGATGCGGATGCCTATGCGGTGGCCCGCATCGAAGAGGCGCTGATGCTGCGCTCCTGCGCCGTGGTCAAGCCCATTGTGCTGCTGGAGGGCTTCTTCTCCGCCGACGATCTGCCGGTGCTGGCGGCCAACAATCTGCAGACGGCGGTTCACACCTGGGAGCAGCTCGAAGCGCTGGAGCAGGTTGAGCTGCCAGCGCCCGTGGTGGCCTGGCTCAAGCTTGACACCGGCATGCACCGCCTCGGGGTGCGTGCCGACGAGATGCCCGCCTTTATCGAACGACTCGGCAAGTGCAAGAACGTGGTGCAGCCGTTCAACATCATGACCCACTTCAGCCGCTCCGATGAGCTGGAGCAGCCCACTACCCGCGAGCAGATCGATTTGTTCAGCAAGTTGACCGCACCGCTGGCGGGCGAGCGTGCCATGGCCAACTCGGCGGGCATTCTGGCCTGGCCAGACTCCCACTGCGACTGGGTTCGCCCCGGTGTCATCCTCTATGGCGTGTCGCCCTTCCCCAACACGGTGGCGGCCGATTACGACCTGCAGCCGGTGATGACCTTGAAGACCCAGTTGATTGCGGTGCGGGATCACAAAGCGGGCGAGCCGGTGGGTTATGGCGCCAACTGGGAGGCGGATCGCGATACCCGGCTCGGGGTGATCGCCATCGGCTACGGTGACGGTTATCCGCGCATGGCGCCCAATGGTACTTCCGTGCTGATCAACGGCCGCATCGTGCCGCTGGTGGGGCGTGTCTCCATGGATATGAGCACGGTCGATCTGGGCCCGGGCGCGACCGACAAGCCCGGCGACGAAGCGGTGCTGTGGGGCGAGGGGTTGCCGGTGGAGCGGGTGGCAGACGAGATTGGCACCATCCCCTACGAACTCATCACCAAACTCACCTCCCGCGTCTTTATGGAGTACGTCTGATGTGGCAGCAGTGCCTGCTGACGTTGAAGCCCCGTTCGCGGGGCTTTCATCTGGTGACGGACGAGCTGGTGGCCAAGCTGCCGATGCTGGCGGATTACCGGATTGGCATGGCGCACCTGCTGCTGCAACACACTTCTGCCTCGCTCACTCTCAATGAGAACTGCGACCCCAGCGTGCGCAGCGATATGGAGGCCCATCTGGACCGGCTGGCGCCGGAAGATGCCCCCTACTATCGCCACACCTATGAGGGGGCGGATGACATGCCCGCCCACATCAAATCCTCCCTGCTCGGGGTGAGCCTGCAACTGCCGATCCGCGATGGTCAGCTGGCGCTCGGTACCTGGCAGGGGATCTGGCTTGGCGAGCATCGCGTCGATGGTGGCGCCCGCAAGGTGCTGGTGACTCTGCAGGGTGAGTAATCAGACTACAACTAGCTGAAAGATGACGATAAAAAAGAGGGATGGCGCCGAGCCATCCCTCTTTTGTTTTTACGATTTCGCGAGCTATCCGCCTGCCAGTGGTGAAGCGATCTTCGTGGCTCAGCAGACCTTGAAGGGGGTCAGCTCGGCCAGCGGGGCGGCGTCCATAAAGGCTTGCGGCTCCTGACCGTGTTTGAAGATCTTGAAGTCCTGCTCGCGGGCGCTCCAGTACTCCAGACGCTCGCTGCCGTTTTCTCCGGTGATTTGCAGCAGACTCGCTTCGCGCAGGGCCACCACATATTCGCTCGGGTTGATGGCGCAGAACTCGGCCAGACGCTCGTCGCGGGTTTCGCCCATGTGGCCGCTGATGCTGGCGTCCAGATAGTGCGGGTTGATCTGCAGCGGGAACAGGCCCAGCGCCGGCAGCACGGCGGCGTTGCAGACCGGCATGTCGTTGGTGGTGCGGATGCTCGGGGTCGCCACGTTGCAACCGGCGCTCCAGCCCACATAGGGGACGCCCCGCTCGCGCACGGCACGCTGGATCGGCACGATCAGGCCATTTTCGTGCAGCATCTGGTTGAGGCGCCAGGTATTGCCGCCGCTGATAAAGATGGCGTCCGCCTGATTGATGGCATCGACCGGATCATCGAAGTGGTGGATGCTGATGGCATCGACTCCCAGACTCTCCTGCAGCTCGTTGGCACGGGCATCCCAGTCGCTGCGGATCACCGCGTAGGGGATGAGCAGAATGCGCTTGACCTGTTTGCGCGCGAGCAGGCTTTGAACCCGATCCCGGGCCCAGCCGAGCAGACCCGGAAATTCGTTGGCTTTACCGTTGCTAAGCAGAAGCAGTTCCATCAAATCGTTCCTCAAAAAGTGAAAGCGGAGGAGGGAGGACCACCGGAGCCGCCGTGCGGCCGGATGGCAAGAGGAGGCATGCTACCACCATTGGCGCGGCGGTTCTGTGATCGCGAGGCCCATTCAACGGCTATGGAGGAGTTATGGATAGATAACTCAATGCTAACTGGTGGATTAATAAGCAGAGCTCAGCTCGCCGCCCATTGCCAATAAAAGACCCCGCCGCAGCGGGGTCATGGCAGAGTTAGTCGAGTTTGAGATCGACCCACACCATGCGGTGATCCGAACTGACTCCCTTGGCGATGCCGAGTTTCGCATCATAGACCAGGTGATAACCGGCCTCGAAGCTGGCCGGCCAGAAGACGCCGCTCTTGACCGCGTTGAGGTTGGCGGAGGGGATGACGTGATCCAGCTGCAGCACGCTGGAGTTGGTGATCCGTTCCGGGTTGGGGCGATTGAGGTTGCGTTTGCAGTCGGCCCCCTTGCTGACACACTCCGGGCCCCCTTCGCTGACCGGGATCAGGGTGCCATTGGTGATGGCCTGATTCATCAGCGGGTTGTTTAGCAGATCCTGAATGGCGCTCAGGTCACCGTCACCGGTGAGCGGATCGGCGTTGAGATCGCCGGCGATGACGAACTTGGCGTTTTTGGCCAGCCCACCCTTGGTGCCCTTGTCATCGGTCATGTAGCTGAGACCCTTGACGTAGTCGTTCCAGAAGGCGATCTCGGCGCGGTTGTGCTTGACGGTGTGACGCGCCGCGTTGGCAAAGATTGGCGGGGTTGGGTGGGAGATCAGGAAGTGGATCACCTCTTCACCCTTCTCGGTCTTGATGCGTACCGGCACATCGGCGTGGTTCTTGGAGGAGAGCGGGTACTGCTGCCAGGCTGCGTCTGAATACCAGGCATCACCACACTGGCGGCTGGCCGGGATCTTGACCTTGGGATTGTTGCAGTCATCGATGATGGGGTTCTGCTCGCCCGGCATATCCTTCCACTTGAAGTTCTGGAAGGTTCGGATCTGCTTGGTGTCGATGGGGTATTTGGACATCACCGCAAAGGCGTACTGGCCGTGGTAGTTGCCAAAGCCCCAGGCATCGTCGGGGCCGCTGTTGACCTTGCCATCCAGATTGAGGTCATAACCGCTCATCAGGCCGGTGTTTGTGGCGAAGTTCTGCATCACCGGATAGCTGATGGCCGTCACCTCTGCGTGCTGGGCGTGAGCCAGATAGTTGTCGTTGAAGGCTTTCAGATCGGCGGTGCTCTCGCCTTTGCCGTCGTTGTCGAACTCGTTGAGCAGGAACACATCCGGACGGGTGCGCTGGATGATCTCCGCCACGTTGCGGATCTGCTGCACGTTCTTGGCTTTGGTTTCAGTGGCGCCGCTCAGGCTCCCTTCGGCGAGGCGGGTCAGCAGGGCATCCTGCTCGGTGCGGGTCAGCGCCAGCTCACCGGTCAGCATACCGGCGGCAGTGCGGTCAAAAGAGAGGTTGAAGGTGGCAAAACGAACCATGGGATCAGCTGCCTTTGAGTCGTTGTCGCTGTTGCAGCCAGCCAGCATCCCGAGGGAGATGGCGGCAGCCAGTAGGGTCTTGTTGATATTCTTCATTGTAATTATTCCGTAGCATCAATGAGTTATGCCTTCGTGAGGCGGCGCCATTATAAGTAGACGGTGATGCTGCGGGGGTTTTGCCTGAGCAAAGTGTGAGGATATTCACACCACATATCTGGCGATGATGAATGTTAGCAGGGCGATATGGGGTGTGAAAAACCGGTTTATACGCTGCAGTTTCCGGGATGAATAGCGCGCTTCCTGCCGTTACCGCACTCTGAATTTGTCACACCACCATCGGCAGGCCGCTTTCGGGGTGGTGGATCACCTGTGCCGGATAGTCATAGAGACGGGCGATCAGCTCAGGGGTGAGCACCTCGGCAGGCGTGCCATCGGCCATCAGCTTACCCCGTTCCAGCATCACCAGCCGATCGGCATAGCGCGCCGCCAGATTGAGGTCGTGCAGCACCACCAGCACAGCTGTATTGCGGCTGGCGAGGGCGCGCGCCATGGTGAGCAGCTGATGCTGGTATTTCAGGTCCAGCGCCGAGGTGGGTTCGTCGAGCAGCAGCAGGCGGGGTTGCTCGGCTTGCTCGGTCGGGGAGGGAGCCTGCCAGATCTGCGCCAGCACCCGGGCAAACTGCACCCGCTGCCGCTCGCCGCCGGAGAGCCCGGGATAGAGCCGTTTGGCCAGATGCTCGACCCCGGCATGGGTCATGGCCGCCGCCACAATCTCGTCGCGCCGCGCCGCCGGTTCACTGTGTGGCAGGCGCCCCATGGCGACCACTTCCTCGCAGAGAAAGGGGAAGTTGAGGGAGGAGCTTTGCGGCAATACCCCGAGTCGGTGGGCCAGCTGGCTGCTGTCCCACTGCTGGCGATCTGCACCAAACAGGGTGATGGAACCCTCATATTCCAGCTCGCCGGTCAGGCATTTGAGCAGAGAGCTCTTGCCCGCCCCGTTGGGGCCGAGCAGGGCGGTGAGGGTGCCGCTCTCGAGGTCGAGATTGAGCCCATCCAGGATCTGGCGCTGGCCACGGCGCAGGCTGAGTCGGGTGCAGCTCAACATGGGGGAGGAGAGTGAGGATGAGAGTGGTTGCATAACAGTCCGTATCACAGGGCGCGGCGGCCTTTTACCAGCAGCCAGATGAAGAAGGGGGCGCCGAGCAGGGCGGTGATGATGCCCACCGGCAGCTCGGCAGGGGCCAGCAGGGTGCGTGCCAGCATATCGGCTGCCAGCAGCAGGGCGGCGCCGAGCAGGGCTGAGAGTGGCAGCAACCTGACGTGGTTGGGGCCTGCCAGCAGGCGCACCAGATGGGGCACCACCAGCCCGACGAAGCCGATCATCCCCGATACCGCCACCGCCACCCCGACGCCCGCGGCGGTGAGCAGAATCAGGCGGCGCTTGAGGGATTGCACATTGACCCCAAGATGACGGGCCTCTCCCTCACCCAGCAGCAGGGCATTGAGGGGATTGGCATCGCGCATAAAGAGCCACAGCAGGGCCGCCAAGGTGAGCAGGGCCAGCGCCACATCGGCCGGTTTGCCTGCCGCCAGCGTTCCCATCTGCCACAGGCTCAGGTTGCGCAGCATCTGATCGTCCGCCAGATAGGTGAGCAGGCCGATCACTGCACCGGAGAGCGCCGTGATGGCTACCCCGGCCAGCAGCATGACGGTGACCGAGGTGCCCCCCTCACGGGTGCCGAGCAGATAGACCAGGGTGGTGGTGAGCGCGCCGCCGAGAAAGGCGAGCAGCGGCAGCAGACCAACCCCTATGGTGGCTTGCAGCTGCTGGCCGAGGGGGGCCAGCAGCACGATGGCGAGCGCCGCACCGAGCGCCGCACCGCCGGAGACACCTATGATGCCGGGGTCAGCCAAGGGGTTGCGAAACAGCCCCTGCATCACGGCGCCACAGAGCCCGAGAATCCCCCCCACTGCGATGCAGAGCAGGGTTCTCGGCAGGCGAATTTCCTGCACGATCAGCAGTTTGTGCGACTCAATCCCGCTCTCCTGCCCGGCAAACAGCGCCCGCAGACTCTCGCCCAGGGTGAGGGTCATGGGGCCGGTTGCCAGCGAACCGAGCAGCAACAGTGCCAGTGCGGCCGTGGTAAAGGCCAGCAGCCAGGAGAGGGGTAACCGCATCATGACCCCTGCTTGATCCACTGGGCGATCTGGTTCGCCTGTTGCAGGGAGTTGAGGCTCAGGCCCCCTTGCAGGGCGTGGCCGTCGATGGCGTGAATGGCGTTACGCTTGCCAGCCGGGGTGGCGGCCAGGGCGGGCACTTCTGCCAGCACCTTGGCCGAGTCGGCATATTGCTGCCAGTCACGACCGCTGACCAGTACCAGATCGGGCTGCATCTCGATGAGGGATTCGGCGGATACCGGCTTGTAGTTGCGCAACTCGGCGACCGGATTGATGCCGCCGGCCAGCGAAATCAGCGCGCTGGCGGTGGTGTCCCCCCCGGCGATGCTGGTGGGTTGCCCCTTGTGCAGCAGCAGGAAGGCGACCTTGAGCGGTTTGTTCTGTTTGGCTTGCGCCGCCAGCTGATCGGTCTGGGCCTGGATCTCTGCCTTCAGGCGATCGCCAGCGGCTTTGTCGCCCAGCAGGCTGGAGAGGGTGTCGATGCGCTGGTTGAGGTTGGCGAGAGTCGGCGCGGTATCCAGCACCTCTACCTTGACCCCGGCACGGCGCAGCTGATCCAGGGTCGGGGCCGGGCCCATCTCGTCGCTGCCCACCAGTCGGGTGGGGGAGAGGCTCAGGATCCCTTCGGCGGCCAGTGCCCGGTGATAACCCACCTTGGGCAACCCTTTTGGCAAGGGGCTGCTGACATCGGTGGCGATCAGGCTCGATTCACCGCCAAGGGCCAGAATGAGTTCTGTGGTGGCCGGGCCGATACTGACGATACGCTCTTTCTGTCCGTCGGCAGCAACGGCAGAGAAGGAAGAGAGTGAACTGCAGAGCAGGGTGATGGCGAGGGCAAGACGACGGCCCATGCTAACCTCCGAAGGGGTGAATGAAACGGGTGTGCCGCCGAGAATATCAAGGCTTTGGAAAAAATGCACTGATAATGATAGCAATTATCAATTGCATTGGTTTCGGTGCTTTATTAGAGTAGCCGCCATGATAAACAGCGGGACAAGATGGTCCCGCAGAGGGAGAAAACATGAGCATTGCACAACGCATTCACGCGCTGCTGGAGCAGGATCCCGGCGCTCATCCGTCCACCCTGGCGGCCCAGCTTGCCATCAGCGAATGGGAGGTGGTTCGCCATCTGCCCGCCGAGCTGGTGACCCTGCTACCCGCCGATCGCGCACAAGGTCTGCTGGAAGATTTGGCCGACTGGGGCCCGGTGACCACCATCGTCGAATCAGAAGGATCCATCTTCGAGGTAAAAGCCCCCTTCCCGAAAGGCAAGGACGCACGCGGTTACTACAACCTGATGGGCCGCGACGGTGAGCTGCATGGTCATCTCAAGCTCGACAACGTGGCGTGGATTGCGCTGGTCAGCAAGCTGTTCATGGGCAAGGAGGGGCACTCCTTCCAGTTTTTCGGTCACTCCGGCCGCTGCATTTTCAAGGTCTATCTGGGTCGCGACGAGAAACGCCAGCTGCTGGCCGATCAGGTCACCCGTTTCATGGCGCTGCGCCACAACTCTCAAGAGGAAGTCAAAGCATGAGTGAACGTCAGGAGCGTCTGCAGAACCGCCTGCAACCGGAGATCCGCGAGTTTCGCGACAGCTGCCGCACCCTGCAGCTCGCCACCGTCGATGGTGAAGGCAATCCCAACGCCAGCTATGCCCCGTTTGTGCTGCAGGAAGATGGCTACTATGTGCTGATCTCCGAGATCGCTCGCCACGCCCGTAACCTACAACAGGTGCCCCGGGTATCCCTGATGCTGATCGAGGATGAGAGCGGTGCCCGCGAGCTGTTTGCCCGCAAGCGCTTGACCTTCGATGCGGTGGCTGAAGTGGTAGCCCGTGACGACGCCCGCTGGAGCAAGGCGGTCGCTGCGCTGGAGGGGCGTTTTGGCGAGATCATCAAGGGTCTCTCCAACCTCAAGGATTTCAAACTGTTCCGCCTCAAGCCGGAGCAGGGGCTGTTCGTCAAGGGCTTCGGCCAGGCGTTCGCGGTCTCCGGTGACGAGCTGGTGGATTTCGTCCATCTGGTGGAAGGGCACAAGCGCATCGACAACGGTGCCGAGCTCACCAGCCCGGCCGATGCGCCGGTCTGACGATCCCTGTCGACCACGACAGCCGTCATAACAAAACGGGCAGCCAATTGGCTGCCCGTTTTTATTGCGTTATCTCATCCGCCAGTTCAATCCTGCCAGCTGGCCTTGTTGGGAAAAGCGCGACGATCGGCGTCGGTGGCCGTTTCGTTGCACTCTCCCCGCACCTTCCAGGAGGTCTGGCTCAGCACGATGTAGCCCTGGCGGCAATACTGCTTGGTCGCCAGGGTCTCGGTCAGCAGGTTCTCCTGCAAGGCTTCCCGCTGCTCCAGCAACCGCTGGCTCTGGGCCGCCGAGAGGCCGCGCGGCAAGGTGTCGTTGGGCGCGGCTTCAAAGGTGAAGCGCTTGCTCCCCTCCTCGTTGATGTGGGTCAGAAACAGGGGTTCCGGCCCGTCATACTTCTGTCCGGGCAAGCTGGAGCAGGCCGACAGCAGGGGAACAATCAACAACAGGGTGGCAGACAACAGGCGCACGACAGACTCCGGTGAGAAACGAGACGAGGCTCGCAGATTAGCATGGCTGCAGGGCGGGTGTTACTGCCAGCAGTTCGTCGGTGGTGAGCAGAGTCACACTGCGCCCCTCCGGCAGGCTGAGGTGGCGCCACATCCAGTGATGGTGCTCGGTGATCTGGGCCGCGCTCAGGTGGGGGCGATCGGCGGTGGTGTGACCATCGCTCAACACCAGCACCTCGTACCCATGGGAGGCGGCACTGCGCACCGTGGTGTCGACGCAAAAATCGGTGGCACAGCCACAGAGAATGAGTCGATCGACCGGCTGCTCGGCCAGCAGGAAGGCAAGCTCGGTATCGAGAAAGCTGTCACATGCTGTCTTGCGCACCCGGCTATCTCCTTTGGCCGGTTGCAGCGCACTGTGCAACTGCCAACCCGGGGTGCCCGGTTCCAGTTCGGTGCCGGGGGGCGAGTCATGCTGGATATAGATGACCCGTCCCTGTTGCTGCCTGACATGGGCCGCAGCCCGATTGATATTGGCCAGCACCTGCTCCTGGCGGTAACGGGGCTCGTTGAACAAGCCTTGCTGCACATCGATGATCAGTAACACATCCATATTTTACCCGCCGTTTCCTGGAAGATTAGGGTTGCAGCCACTGGCTGCAGTCACGACTGCGGGATTGATGCAGCGCGCCCATATCTTGCTTCATCTCGTCACTGTTTTGCCAGCGCTTAGGCAGCGGCATGATGGTTACCTGCACATCGGCTGCGCGATCTGCAACAGAGGTCTCATCTGTACGAGGCACGACCAGCGCCACCTTGAGGGCAGGATTGCGGCTGGCGATGCGACTGGCGAGCCCAAGCCCCCCCTCGACGTGGAAATTGCCGGCGATATGCATGATCTGCTGGCCCGGGTGCTTGGCGAGATAATCCACCATGCTCTCGGCCATGGTGTCATCCCAACTGGTCTGGGCGGCGAAGCGGCGGGCGTTGCTGTCGGCATCGCCGTGGTGCATGGAGGCCATAAATTTCTGGCGATAGGGGTCATCCCCGAGCGTCAGTTGGCGGGCCAGCTGGCTGCGACGTGTGGCTGGCAGTTTGTCGAGCCACTCAGCCCCCTCCTGACCGACACAGCTCACCAGCGGTTTGGGGGCGTTGGCGGCGATCACCGGCATCCGGTGAGCTTTGGCAAACTCCACCAGCGGGCGGTAGTCGCTCGGATAGTTGGGCCAGGCGTTGCCTTCGCGGATCAAGGCCGCTTCACCAATCTGGTTCGCCAGATAGGCATCCAGCGTCTTCTGATCGGCGCGGCTGAACTGCTCCATGGAGAGGGCCAATGGCCGCCCGTGCTGCTGACCTGCGGTGTAGAGCCCGCTCAGCAGGCGCGATTGCAACAGATGCACGGCGGGATGGCTGTGCAGCTCGCCCACCAGAATGATGTCGGCGTCGGCAATGCGCGCGATCGCCTGTTCCAGTGTCAGGTCTGCTTCTCTTTCGCCGCTTAGCCGGTAGTCATAGAGCGTCTGCAACTGTGATGACTGGGTCGGTTGGGTGGGGGTGGCACAGGCTGCCAGTAGCAGCGGCAGGGCAAGCAGGGGAAGTCGTCTAATCATGGGATCTCACGGCTGATATGCCCGGATGCCGGTGCATCTCGGGGGCTAATAGAGAATAAGGGCAACACAGGGCGACAGTGTAAAACCAATTTGGTTCAAAACAAATGAGAATGATTTCGTTTCTTGTTGATCTTTGTCGGGAGCCGGGTAATATGCGGCCTGTTTGATAACAGTTCTCAATAAGGATTCGCTGTGACCCATCATAACGCACTCTCTCTGGTTGCCCTCGCCGTGGCAGCCGGTCTCTCTTCCCAGGTCTTTGCTGCCACCCAGAAGGCGGATGAAGTCGTGGTCGTCAGCGGCTCACGGATGGAGCAAAAGCTGGAAGATGTCTCCGGCCCCATCTCGGTGATCACCGCCAAGCAGATTGAAGAGCAGGTCGTCACCAACGTCGCCGACCTGTTCCGCTACGAACCCGGTGTGACTGTGCTCGGCGGTCAGGGGGATGCGCAGACCTTTATCATCCGCGGCATGGGGGAAAACCGGGTCAAGGTGGTGCGCGACGGTGTGCGCCAGAACGATGCCTACAGCAAGGGCGGGGTTGGCCAGAGCTACTTCGATACCGACATGATCAAGCAGGTAGAAGTGGCCAAGGGGCCGGCGTCTGCCGCCTACGGCTCCGATGCGCTGGGTGGCGTGATTGCCATCACCACCAAGGATGCCAGCGACTTCCTCAAGGGCAAGGATAGTTATCTGGATGTGACCAGCGGTTACGCCTCCAGCAGCCACCAGAAGATGGCGGGCTTTACCGGCGCCTTGCGCACTGGTGAAGTGGAGAACCTGCTGCGCTACACCTGGCGCGATGGCGGTGTGACCCAGAATTTCGACTCCACCAAAAACGACTTCGATATCGGTACCCACGCCCTGCTGCTCAAGAGCAAGTGGAACCTCTCCGATGAGCAGTTCCTCAAGCTGACCGTTGACTACCTGACCGATGGCGAGGAGCCGGATGCGGTCAAGCTCAACAAGGTCGGTACCGGTACTGCCCGTGTCTTTGATCAGCCCATCACCGACAAGCAGACCGACAACCTCTCTGTGGTGCTGGATCACGGCATCGCGCTGAATCAAGGTTGGGCTGATCGGATGGATAGCAAGGTTTACTTCGCTCGCACCAAGCAGACGCTGGATCAGTACGCCTCATCCAAGTATCCGGTCAGCCCCGGCAACCCCTATGTGACCAAAAACTCGCTGGATCACAACGTGTTCGATCAGAAGAACATCGGCGCCCAGCTGCAGTTCCACAAGGCGGTCGCCAACCACCGCCTGGCCTGGGGGGCTGAATACGAGCATACCGACAACGAACGTACCCGTTACAAGGGGCCGACGACCCCCGGTGATTTTGTCGGCTACAACGAGCTGAGTTTCCCGGCTACCACCAGCGAGCGCAGCGCCCTGTGGGCCTTTGACGAGATCAAGTTTGGCGAGCGCTGGGTGCTGACCCCGGGTGCCCGTTATGACTACTACCGGATGACTCCGGACAACGATCCGGCCTACACAGGCGACAAGCTGCACAAGTTCTCGGAAGGGGAGCTGTCACCCAAGCTGGGTCTGGTGTTCAAGGCCCACGAGGCGGCCAACCTGTTCGCCCAGTACAGCCACGGTTTCAAGGCCCCCATGTATGACAGCGCCTTCTCCACCCTGAACCATCAGGCTTACGGCTATCGCATCGAGCCCAACCCGAACCTCAATCCGGAGAGCAGCGACGGCATCGATCTTGGTGTGCGTGGCAGCAGCAACGGCTTCAGCTATGAAGTAGCCAGCTTCTACAACAAGTTTGAAGACTTCATCGAGATGGTGGAAGTGGGCAAAGAGGGGCGCACCGCCGTCTATCAGTACCAGAACCTGAGCAAGGCGACCACCAAAGGGGTCGAAGCCAAGGCGGATTACTGGCTCAACGACATCGTCAATGTCTGGGGCAACCTCGCCTACATCGAAGGCAAGGATGGGGATGGCAACTACATCAACAGCCTGAGCCCGCTCAACGGCTCGGTCGGTGTGCGTCTGGAACAGGCCCAATGGAACTTCAACACAGCGCTGCGCTTTGCTGACGACATGGACAAAGTCCGTAAAGACAGCAAAGGCAACGATTACGTGAAGAGCGCCGGTTGGGGTGTGGTGGATATGTACGCCCAGTTCAACCCGATGACCGACCTGCAGCTCAACGTCGGGGTCTTCAACCTGTTTGACAAGGAGTACACCAGCTACGAGCGCATCGCCGGTCGTGCCGAGGGCTCCGATAACAGCATGATGACCGAACCGGGCCGCAACCTGAGTGCACGGGTCAAATACGTATTCTAAAAAGACAACACACGCAGTGATCTCGGGCTGTTGCCCGCACCGGATCCCCGCCCTGACAGGCGGGGATTTTTTATACATGTAGCCAGGTGTGAGGTGACCCGCTCACACCATGTTATTCATTGGCTTCGCCTTTTTCTTTGTGTTGGCGAGATATTATGCTATTTGATTTATTGTTAATGACATTTAGTAATTATTTACAACGGGTGTGCCTAGCTTTTGACTTCGACATCGAACTTTTTCCTCGACACCGCCGACGCTCTTGAGCTGATTACCCGCTTCAATGAGGCCTCTGACGAGCAGACCATAGTGGCCCTGCTGCGTACCCTTAGCCAGCAGATGGGTTTTGACCACTTCCGGCTGGGATTCATCTTTCCCAGTTCGATTCAGCGACCTGACGTGAGGATTTTCAACGGCTGTCCTGCCGAATGGGTACAGACCTATGACAAAAAGCGTTTCTTTACGTTAGATCCCGTTGTACGCAAAGGGATGAGCCAGAGTACCCCTATCCTCTGGGCCAACCTGATCACCGAGTGTTGCGATCAACAAGATATGGCGGGGCTTGAGGTGATGTTGCAGGCCCATGAGATGGGATTGCGCGACGGGATCACGATTCCCTGGCACGGGCCGAATGGCCATGTTGGCTTGTTGTCATTGATCACACGCACTACACGAACTGAGCATCAGTGGCTGACGGCTGCTCCCTTTTTAAGCTGGCTGGCGGTGCATGTCTTCGAGGCTGTGGCCCGTGTTTGTCTTGCCGTGAAGCTTCCTCAGGAAGAACTGACCCTACGGGAGCTGGAGGTGTGCCAGTGGGCTGCCGAAGGCAAGCAAGTGAGTGATATTGCCCAGATCCTGGGGATCAAGCCCAGAACCGTCACTTTCCATCTTGAACGGATAGCGGAGAAGCTGGGGGCAAGCAGCAAAAATCAGGCGATATCATGGGCGCTGATGCAGGGTATTGTCAGACTGAACATTGACACGGCACAGATTGAAAATGTGGATGATGACAGTGCATGATGCTGTATAACGCAAAAAATTGCTCATCACACAGATAAAATCACTTAAAATGACAGTTTTGCCAGTGAGTTTGATGATATTGCGCAATTTATTGCATATGAAGGAATCGTGCGAGAATTGTCTTTTATTTAACTAATTGAAAAATAAGAATAAAAATAAGTGGCATGGTCGCTGCTAAAGGGTTGGTTGAGTGCTATCTCGTTTAACCAACTTATTTAGGAGCATACACATGCCAACTCCATGTTATATCAGCATCGAAGGTAAAACCCAGGGCAATATCACCGCCGGAGCCTTCACCTCTGACTCAGTCGGCAACATCTTCGTGCAAGGCCACGAAGACGAGATGCTGGTACAAGAGTTCCAGCACGTTGTCACCGTCCCGACCGACCCGCAATCCGGTCAGCCTGCCGGTCAGCGTGTCCACAAGCCGTTCAAGTTCACCGTCGCCCTGAACAAAGCCGTGCCGCTGATGTACAACGCGCTGGCTTCCGGCGAAATGCTGCCGAAAGTGACCCTGAAGTGGTATCGCACCTCCGTTGAGGGCAAGCAGGAGCACTTCTTCTCTACCGTGCTGACCGATGCCACTATCGTTGACATCGACTGCCAGATGCCCCACTGCCAGGACCCGGCGAAGTCTGACTTCACCCAGCTTATCCAGGTCTCCATGGCTTACCGCAAGATTGACTGGGAGCACACCGTTGCCGGTACTTCCGGTGCGGACGACTGGCGCGCCCCCATCGAGGCGTAAGCCTTGCTTCGGTACTTTGGTATTCCTTGTAAGTAGTAATGTGTCTTTGAGCCGGTTGTTCAACCGGCTTCTTGTACTGTGCATTTTCTCCAGCCTGGCCAACGGGTTGGCTGGAGCTTTTCTGTTTTGCCATCCCCCTGCTGGGGTTTGATGCCCTGTCGGTGAGTGCGGAGGGATGGCAAAGCACTAAAGGGTGTCCTGTGATGCAGACCCGAACCGCTCGTAACCTGTTATCCCCCTTATCTTTGGTGGCCCTTGCGGCACCGGAGAGGGCGGTAGCGTGGCTGCGCGGCGAGGGCGTGTAGGGCGCGAGAGTTGGCAAGGGCTCAGGCATTGCTTGGCCGTGACAAGAGGGGAAAGCCATGGCTAATCAAACCGGATTGCAATTTACCGTCAAGGTGGGGGCGTTGCCCGAGAGCACCTTTGTGGTGGCCAGTTTTCAGCTGGATGAGGGGCTGAACCGGCCGTTCAACCTGCAGCTGGAGTTGGCGAGTAGCCAGCCTGATGTCGACTTTGGCGCCGTGCTGGACCAGCCATGCGAGCTGATGGTGTGGTACAACGGCGAGCTGCAACGCCGGGTCTGCGGGGTAGTGAGCGAGTTTGCCCAAGGGGACAGCGGCTTTCGCCGCACCCGTTACAGCCTTGAGGTTAAACCGGCGCTGTGGCGGCTGGGATTACGCCAGAACTCCCGCATCTTTCAGGCGCAGAAGCCCGATGAAATCCTCAGTATCCTGCTGCAAGAGCACGGCATCACCGACTACGCCTTTGCCCTGAAAAACGAGCACGCCCAGCGCGAATACTGCGTGCAGTATCGGGAGACTGACCTCGATTTCGTGAATCGCCTCGCTGCCGAAGAAGGGCTCTTCTACTTCCACGAGTTTGAAGCAGGCAAACATCGCATCGTCTTTGCTGACGATGCCGCAGCCCTGACTGCTGGCCCCGAGCTCTTTTTCAACCTCGGCAACCGCTCGCTGGAACAAGGCCCTTACGTGCGCCAGTTCCACTACCGCGAGGCGGTGCGCCCCTCGGATGTAGAGCTGAAAGACTACAGCTTCAAGACGCCAGCTTATGGCCTCTCCCACAAAAAGCAGGGTGCAGAGCTCGAGCACCAACGGGATACCTACCAGCACTTCGACTACCCGGGCCGCTACAAGCAGGACACGAGCGGCAAGGCCTTTGCCCAGCATCGGCTCGATGCCCTGCGCAATGACGCGGTAGCGGGTAGCGGCAAATCTAACAGCGCCGCGTTACTGCCGGGCCAGCACTTCTCACTCACCGAACATCCTAACGGCAGCCTCAACACCGACTGGCAAATCGTCCATATTCGCCACACCGGTGAACAACCCCAGGCGCTTGAGGAAGAAGGCGGCAGCGGCCCGACCGTCTACCACAACGAATTTGGCGTAGTGAAAGCGAGCACTACCTGGCGTGCCCGCATCGGCAGCCCCGAGGCACCTCAGAAGCCGATGGTGGACGGCCCGCAAATTGCCATCGTGGTTGGCCCCGAGGGGGAGGAGATTTACTGCGACGAACATGGCCGGGTGAAGCTGCAGTTCCCGTGGGACCGCTATGGCAGCTCCAACGACCAGAGCTCCTGCTGGGTGCGAGTGAGTCAGGGCTGGGCAGGCGGTCAGTACGGCATGATGGCGATTCCGCGCATCGGCCATGAGGTTATCGTCTCATTCCTCGAAGGTGACCCCGACCAGCCTATCGTGACCGGTCGTACCTACCACGCCACCAACCGGCCACCTTACGAGTTGCCCGCCAATAAGACCCGCACCGTGCTGCGCACCGAAACCCACCAGGGTGAGGGCTTCAACGAACTTCGTTTTGAAGACCAGGCTGGACGGGAAGAGATTTATATCCACGGTCAGAAAGACCTGAATGTGCTGATTGAAAACGATGCGGCGTGGCACATCAAGCATGACGAGCATCGTGACATCGACAACGAGCGGGTCACCCGCATCAGAAAGGTGCCGGGCAAGGATGACGCTCCGCCCAGCCTCGGCAATGACCACCTGACAGTTGAAGGTGAAAAACGCGACCACATCAAGGCGGACTATTCGCTGACGGTGGATACCTCCCTGCACCAGAAACTGGGTCAATCCCTGTTGGTGGAAGCGGGTGAAGAGGTGCATATCAAGGTGGGTGACAAGCTGGTGCTAGAGGCGGGCTCCGAGATCACCCTCAAGGGGGGGGGCAGCTTTGTGAAAGTTGACCCGAGCGGCATCAAGCTGGTGGGCCCCGCCATCAAACTCAATGCCGGCGGCAGCCCAGGAGCAGGCTCTGGCTGGGCGGGTCAGGCTCCTGTTACTCCCAAAGGGGTCGAGGTGGTCAAAGCACCGGAACTGGTTGAACTGGTCAAGGCGATTGCCACCGAGAAGGCGATGGAGGCGTTGCTCAAGGTGCTGGAGTCCGATAGCGATTATCAGCCCTCTGCTTGATGTTCGACGAACAACTTAGGATTGAATGACAAAGATGAAAATCGTCTATCCCATGCAACTGGCGGGTGAAAATGGCTCCAGCGAGATTGCATCCCTCGATGAATTTATCAAGAAGATCAATGGTCTCAAGAGCGGTACCTTCCCGATAGGCCGCAATCGCATCTGGCACGGTGGTATTCACTTCAGTAAAAGCGGAGGCTGGCACCCGAGCGGCGCTGTGCGCGCGATTGCTGACGGGGAGATTGTGGCCTACCGACTGGCGACCAAACCAGCCAAGGCGACCCGTAGCACCGAAGAGGGCAAGCCAGATGGAAAGATTGACTTGTATACCTCCCCTTCGTTTTGTCTGGTACGTCATTGCTACGAAGCCGGTGAGCAGAGCAAGAATCGCCTGACGTTTTACAGCCTCTACATGCACATCGCCTGTGAGAACAGCTACAACAGTCCTGAGGCGGCGCGAGTCACCGTCAAGGGCTCGGGTGTCTCCACCTATGAACCGGTGGCGCAGGGAGACCCCCAAAAGCTGACACGCCGACTGTCGGGCAGTAGTCCTGTGTATGCCAAAACAGGTGCTGAGGTGAAGTTGCTCCAGCAAACCCCGAGCAACCTGCTCAACCACAGGGATGAGGCCCACAATTATTTTCTGGTGCACTACGTCGATGAACCGAACAGCCCGTTCTATATCGCACAGAGCCAGTTGCAGCATGAATATCCGCAAAAGCCGACGTGGATGACCCCACCAGAAGGTAAACCGGCCCGCCACAAGGTCCCGAGTAATACATGGTTACGTAAAACTGTTGACACCACAGTGGGTAGCATGGGGTTGCCTGCTGGCAGTGAGGTGGTGGTATCCACTGAGCCACCACAGATGGTGAACCTCAATGGCGGCACGACTGAGTTTCGTAAAGTACAGGTGTTCAAGGCGGGTAGTGGTGCCGTCAAAGATAGCGCCAATCAGGTGATGACCAATGCCAGCAAAGGGGCCACCGGTTGGCTGGCAAAAAGCAAGATGGGGGCCGGACTGACCGCTGAACCTAGTATCCCCGTCGAATTCAAAGACGATGCTGTCGTTGACCGCAGCGCAAACCCGATACCGGTGCAGGCCGGAGAGATCATCGGTCATTGGGGGGAGCATGAGCTAGCCACTGCCGGAGCCAGCGGCTTCGAGAAGGATGCCGACAGCAAAGCAGTGCACTTTGAGATGTTTGTTGCGAAGAATGACAAACAGGCGCTTGAAGATTGCATCAATAACAAGGCGCGGGTCACCGGTGGCCAGGGCTACCTGCTAGTAAAGAAAGAGGTCACTACCTATCGCCTTACCAACGATAGTCAACATGGTTTTCACGGTGTAGCGAATTTTGGGCCACAGGTCTTACCGTTAGCGGTGAAAGAGTCTGATATTGTCACTCACGGTGCCAACAACTTTGTGAAGGTGCGTGAACGGACTGCTGCGGACGGGGAATTGGCTGGCGAGTTCGTATTGCAGGGTAGTGATGTCGAAGTGGTCAGTCAGCACGACTGGCACAAGTTGGGTGTCAAGTTGGTCGATGGCAGTAGTGACCCCGACGGATTTTTAGATAAAGCTGATACCGAAGGTAAAGAAGGAGGCGAGTTTTTTAGCACTCTCTATGACAAGCTGGTGACAGACAGGGACAACGATGGCACCCTGAGCGGCAATGACATCAAGGCCGCGCTGGCCGATGAGGAGTTGGCGGGCAAGTTGCGCATGTTGTTTATCAAGCACAAAAGCGAATGGGTAAAGCCAGGCCAGGAGTGGCCGCGCTTAAAACAGGAGTTGGCTGAGCAGCCGAAACTCTATGAATATGCCATGCAGGTACACAACAATATGGCGTGGATGGAAGATGCCAGTAAGATATTGGGTGATATCAAGCCTTGGTTTATTCATCCTGCGGGGATGATAGGGCTGGTGGCTGACCCTGTCTCTGATGATGAGATGGATGAAAAATGGTTCATAGTCACCAAGGGGCAACTTACATTTGATGAAGAAGGAAATGATGTTGAAAATAGTACTTACTTCTCAAGAAAAATCCATTGGCCTGGTAATAGTGAATCTGGTGTAACCATTGGTCGTGGCTATGATATTGGAAGTCGCTCAAAAGAAGATGTATACCGTGATTTATCTGACTCAGGGGGCCCTGATAATATCGCCTCATTAATATCTTCTGGTGCAGGAATCAAAGGGGGGAGGCATCTAATTTTGTTTCAGAAAATAAAGATTCAACCTTAATAACTAGGAAATCACAACATCGCTTGTTTGAAAAAATATACCCTGATTATGTTCTCAGGGCAAAATCAAACTATGAACGCTGGACTACAGCTCAAAGTATTCAGGATGCTAATATCCCAGGTGTATCTATATCTGATAAAACCAATTGGGAAAGCTTAGATGATAAGGTTAAAGATGTTATTGTTGATTTAGTTTATCAGGGTTTTACGAAAGGCCCCAGACCCATGGTCTATGGCATGTTAAATGACAGACAAAAATACGCCGATTACATCAAAAACAACCCCTCCTTGAGCCAATATGAGCCTGGGCGTAACAGAGCTAAATATCTAACTGGAGAATAACTGTGAAAAGACTATCTTTTGCTCTTTTTTTTATATCATTGAGTGTATTTTCAAACACAGATCGTAATTGTGATATCTCTGCGCCATCTACCAATATTGCTGCTTGTTATGAAAGTAAATCAAAACAAGCTGATGCTGAGTTAAACAAAACATATAATAATTTAAAATCTACATTGTTATCTAGCGGTTATGATAAGCAATCTAAAGAAAAATACTGGAGTCAACTGGTTCAATCCCAAAGATATTGGATTAAGCTCAGAGATGCTCAGTGTTACGCGAGGGGAGCTTTTTTTGAAGACAGTTCTATTGCTCAACTGATAGAAATTAAAAAATGTCTTATGAATGTAACAAAGGAAAGAGTGTTATTTTTTGAATAATGAGATTCAATTCATTCATGATTTACCTTGATAGGCAAGGCTGATGGCCAAGGGCGGCTCTGCATCAGTTTTATGCCCATCAGATGGTTGTGTAGCATATATTTACAAAACAACATATTAGGCAAAAAATATAGATGGAAGTGGCCTGTCCAAGTCGCTTCTTTAATTTGAACGGTAGTTATCCAGTAACAAATTCAGTCCAGGCATCCATCATGAGGAGGCGTTGAACCAGTAAGTCCGTACGGTGGGGAAATCTGGGAACCCAATATTTTTGACTCTGCTAGATACTCAACCATGTACTCCGTAGGAGATGGGTGAAAAGTGGTATGGACGGCTTTGTCGAGATTGGCGAGATTTTGTTGAGCAGAGTATTATAACTATAGAATAACTTAAATGAATAAATATTTGGTCTTGGTTTTTATTCTGTTTTCTTCTATTTGTTGTGCTGAAAATGTCGGAGTAGACTATCGCTGCTTTGTTAGTACAGATGGTAAAATTAAAATGCGAATGATGTGGGCCTCCACTGTGGGTTGGGTTGGAGGATATGTTCAATATGGGAAAAGCAAAGATAAAATAACTATAGTTCAAGTGAATCATAAAGAAGAGACGAATGATGAAGGTCGACCATATGCAGTTAATAGTGACTGGGTTGAAATAATTGATGGCAAAGTTAATGGGCAGTATCACTTTGGTTACCAGGGTGCTAACATTTGACAATGTTTTTTATATAAATGCTAAAGGAAAGCAGTATTATTTCTCTCAGGCATTGGAAAATTACGAGGATTGTTTTTGATTGCCGTGGTTGTGAAATAGTGAGTGTATAGATCTAGTTATCACCTGACACCGGCTTAACGCCGGTGTTTTTTTATCGCTACAAATAGTTTTGGTGCAGGATAGCTCGAAGATGTGCTGTATCCAGATGATCTTTTGTTGTGAAGATGGATTTAAGTTTGAATCCGAGGTGCAGATCCTGTTTATGAGAAAAAGTGATTAGGGGACAAAAAAGAAACCCGCCATGGGCGGGTGGAAGGATTGCAACACTAACCAGGAGGAGGTGTTACCAGGTAGACCTCGCCTATTCGGTAATAGTTCAATTTTATTGAAGTTTTTCGATTTCTTCGCGGGGTTTCCATCGGGATCTGCGGGGGAGGATGGGTTATCATTCTGCTCCCGTCATCCGGTTGCAGAGGATCTATGCCCGCGTTCTCCTGGTTAGCGCTCTTTTTCGGCGCCTTCTATTTTGTCTACGGCGCTTACTTGCCGTTCTGGTCGCTCTGGCTGGAGGGGGTGGGCGTCAGCGCCGAGATGATTGGTCTGCTGCTGGGGGCAGGGATGGCGATCCGCTTTGCCGGCAACCTGATGGTGATGGGGCAGATCAAGGGGGCGGGCCATCTGCTGCCGGTTACCCGGTTGCTCTCCCTGCTCAGTCTGCTGGCGTTTCTCGGCTTCTATCTCAGTCATAACCTCTGGTGGCTGGTGGGCTTGACCCTGCTGGCGAACTTTATCTATCCGACCCTGATGCCGGTGGGGGAGGCGCTGGCGACCCGCATGGTGGTGCAGGCGCACCTCGATTACGGCAAGGTGCGGCTGTGCGGCTCCTTTGCCTTTATCGTCGCCTCTACCCTGGTGGGGGCGCTGGTGGGCAACTTCGGTAGTGACTGGATTTTGCACACCATGGTGGCGGGGCTGGTGCTGATGCTGCTGCTCAGCTGGCTGCCGCTCTATCCGGCGCCACAGGATAGTCAGGGCGAGCGGGCCAAAGCATCCTTGCTGGCAACCCTGCGCAGCGCACCGGTGCGCCGCTTCCTGTTGCTGACCGCGCTGCTGCAGGGGAGCCACGCCGCTTATTACGGTTTCAGCGCCATCTACTGGAAGGCGCAAGGATATAGCGGCACCATCATCGGCTATCTCTGGGCGCTCGGGGTGGTGGCCGAGATCTGCATGTTTGCCGCCGACAAGCGTTTCCTGCAGCGCTTTGGCGCCCAGAGTCTCTTTATCGCCGGTGCCATCGGTTGTGTGGTGCGCTGGGTATTGCTGGGTGCCTCGACCGAGTTGTGGGTGCTGGTGCTGGGGCAATTGCTCCACTCGGTGACGTTCGGCATGAGTCATCTCGGGGCGGTGCGCTTTATGACCCGTCAGCTACCGGCCGAGCAGTTGATCCCGACTCAGGCGCTCTATGCGGCCCTTGGCCTCGGCATGACGGTGGCAGCCCTGATGGCACTTTGCGGCGTGATGTTCGAGCCCCTTGGCGGCGGCATCTTCTTCCTGATGGTGCTGGTGGTCTTGCCGGTCTTCTTCCTGCGGCTGCGCCCCTCTGCGCCCTCTGCGCAGGAGAGGGCTCCAGCCTGATATTTGTCTATTTGAATCATCACCTAACAAAAGGGAGAGCCACGGCTCTCCCTTTTTCGTTGCTGCGGTTTGCGGCGTTACTGCTGCTCGCCCAGATAGAGGCGGCTGAGGCGGCGCCAGGTATCCGAGCCGATGGTGCCGGCAAGCAGCTCATTGGATGCGGCATCAAAGCGGCCATCCGGCAGCCAGCTCAGTTGGGGCAGCAGTTGCGCCAGCGTCACGTCATTGTGCTGCAGCTCCCGCTCCAGCGCTTCCCAGAAGGCGCTCCCCTTGACGTAAAAGAGCGGGTAGTAGGAGCGATCGCCCGCCAGCACCTCGCGAGCTGCCCGATAGAGGCCGCTCTCGCTATGAGGTAGCAGTTTGCCCCGCTCGGCCAGCTCGTTGACCGCTGTGACCTGATGCAGCCGAAAGCGGCGCAGCGCCTTGATGGCGAGGTACTCGGCGAGGCTCTCGTTGACCCAGGTGGGTTGTGGAGCAGAGTGGCGAGCGCTCAGGATATGCACCGCCTCGTGGGCCGAGGTGCGCAGCAGGCGCAAGGGGGCCTGTGGCGTCGGTTTGCCAGCCTCGGTGGGGTAGTTGGCGACAAACACCTGATCTCCGGCGGCGCCGCCGAGAGAGCGGGTCGCCACATCCCGCCCCAGCCACACCAGTTGCCACGGGTGAGTGGGTGGATCCACATCGAGCTGGAAGGCCAGATAGTCGATGATCTCATTCAGTTGCTGCTGCAAGGCCGGCAGATCGAGCTGATTGGCGGTCTCGTCATGGCTCAGCACCAGCCGCGGATCCGGCTTGGTGACGGGCACAGTTTGCAGACCAAATGGCAAGATCAGCGGTGGCTGGTTGACATCCGGTAACGGTTGGCAGCTGCCATCCGGCAGACATACCTTCCCTTGGCGGCTCCCCTGCTGGCGCACAAAGTTACCCCATTCGGTCAATAGCCACTGGTTGGGAGCGAACAGCAGCGACTGTTGGGCCGAGGCATCCGCACCCACTGTCGGAGCCGGTGTGAGCGTGATCTGCCAGCCAACCTCTTTGCAGGAGAAGGGCTGGTTGAGGGCAACCGGCTGGTTGTCTGCAAGGCAGACCTGCGCGTGGGAAACCGGCGTGGCACTGCCCGGCAACTGACGAGCGGGGAGCAGGGTAAAAGGGGGCTTGCCCTGCATGGTGAGGCGCACTTGCAGCACATTGGCGCTGGCGCCCCGCTCGATAAGATAGCGGGGGCCGCTCGCGTCATTGCCAGCGCAGGCCCACAGCGGCAGCAGCCACAGGGCAAACAGGGTGATATGACGACTCATAAGGGGTTAGTGCTCCTGCTCGTAGCCCAGCAGATCGCCGGGCTGGCAATTGAGTTCACGGCAGATGGCCTCCAGAGTGGAGAAGCGCACCGCCTTGGCGTGGCCATTCTTGAGGATCGAGAGATTGGCCTCGGTGATGTCGATGCGCTGGGCCAGCTCGCGGGCGGTCATTTTGCGCTCGGCCAGCAGGGCATCGAGGCGGATGATAATGGGCATATGTTCCTCACACCGTCAGTTGCTGTTCATCGGCCAGCAGTTTGGCCTCGCGCATGACCAGTGCCAGCGCCGAGACGATCAATCCGGCCAGCAGCAACTGAAAGTTTGAGGAGCTGATATTGATGGTGCCGTGCAGTTCAGGGCCTTGCAGAGTGAGCGCTATATCCAGCAGTGGCGTGGTGATGATCTCGGCGATGAAACTGGCACACAGCAGCAGTCCGATCATTTTGTAACGACGGATCTGGTCGAAGGTGAACAGCATGGCGCATCGATAGCCACGAAACAGCTGGAGCAGTTGCCACAGGATGAGCATGAAAACTACATCAGGCAGCAGCATGACCAAGGTCGCCAGCAGGCGGGTACCCACATTGAGGGGGTAGTCGGCAATCGAGGGGGCCGTAGTGGTCACTACTGGTGAGGGCATGTTCAGTGGGACATTACTGAGTGTGGAACCGTCATTCACTGCCAGGGCATCGACCAGCTCCTGATGCAGATAGTCGTTGCCACCCAACAGGTGTGACCAGGCTCCCATGACGGTCATAAGTGGGGTGGCCACCAGTGCAAATAGCAGAACCCACTCGATCAGGCCGCTCATTCGTTCGAGCTTGTTGTGTTTCATCGTTTATCTCCAGATGGAATGTGACAGAAAGATTAGGGCCATGAACGGTGCTGTCAGCAGGGTCAGCAGCAGGCACCATTCGATCAGGTCGCTGATGTGTCCGAGCGTATGGTGTTTCATCGTTTCACCTCTTGCTTGAAAGAGAAAAAAGATGGAGCGTGCGCGCATGAAATTATTGTTTATCAATAAACAGATGCTAGTGTTTATCGTTTTGCGATATAGAGTCAAGGCTAAACTTATTGAAAAACGATAATTTCAATCCGTTCGAAGGGGATGACTTTTGGCTGCTGCCTCTCTAGACTGGCGAGGTTGTATACAAAAACTCAACATGGACAAGGAGTTATCGATGCACCAGGGATGGCTGCTGATCGGATTGTCGCTCACCTATCTGGGGCTGCTGTTTCTGATCGCCTTCGTGGCAGACAAGCACAAACGGCACCGTCTCAAGGGGCAACCGCTGCTATACAGCCTGTCGCTGGCAGTCTACTGCACCTCCTGGACCTTCTTCGGCACCGTGGGGCAGGCGAGTGAATCGCCCTGGTCGCCGGTGCCCATCTACCTTGGCCCCATGCTGGTCTTTCTGTTTGGCTGGCGGCTGCTGGCCCGCCTTATTCTGGTGGCCAAGCGCGAGCACATCACCTCCATCGCTGACTTTATCGCCGCCCGTTACGGCAAATCCCAGCGGCTCGCCATGGTGATCGCCCTCATCGCCATCATGGGGATCCTCCCCTATCTGGTATTGCAGCTCAAAGCCATCGTCACCGGGCTGGATCTGCTGATGGTCAACAGTGGCGGCATCAGCCCGACCAGCAATACCAGCGAGTTGGCGCTCGGGGTCACTCTGCTGCTGGCGCTGTTCAGCATCCTGTTCGGCACCCGCCATCTCGATGCCACCGAGCACCACAGGGGGATGGTGGTGGCCATTGCTTTCGAGTCGGTGGTCAAGTTGCTGGCCTTTATCGCGGTGGGGGGCTTTGCCCTCTGGCTGATCCTGAGCAAACCGGGCGAGGCTCACGAGCAGGTGACCCGTGACTTCTTTGCGCAGGTGGTGGCGGTGAGCCCCGGCAACCTGCTGGAGCTTGCCATCTACACGGTGCTGGCGATGTGCGCTGTTATCTGCCTGCCGCGCCAGTTTCATGTGACTGTGGTGGAGAACAATCAGGGGCAGGATCTGCACTGGGCGCGCTGGATCTTCCCGCTCTACCTGTTCGTGATGGGGCTCTTTATCTGGCCGCTGGCACTGGCGGGCAAACAGTGGGTGGGGGCCGACATGGCCTCCGACACCTATGTGATCAGTCTGCCGATGGCCCTCGGTTTCGATGGCATGGCGATGCTGGCGTTTCTCGGCGGCACCTCGGCGGCCACCGGCATGGTGATCGTCTGCACCATCGCGCTGGCCATCATGGTGAGCAACGATCTGGTGCTGCCGGTGCTGCTGCGCCGCTTCTGGCGGCAGGGGCGCGACGAGCGGCTGGTGCGGCTGCTGTTGCAGGTGCGCCGTGGCGCCATCCTGCTGATCTTGCTGGCGGCCTGGGGGCTCTACCTCTGGCTCGGCGATCTCACCAGCCTTTCCCGCATCGGCTATCTCTCCTTTGGCGCAGTGGCCCAGTTTGCACCAGCCCTGCTGCTTGGCCTCTACTGGCGTCATGGCAATCGCAAGGGGGTTTATCTTGGGTTGAGCCTCGGGGTGAGCCTCTGGTTCGTGACCCTGCTGGTGGAGAGCGGGCTGCTGGCCGGTTCACCACTGGCCGAATTGCTGGCGCCGCCGGACTGGCCCGCGTTTCGCGAGCTGAGTCTCGGAGCCTGGTGCATCTTCCTGAGCCTGCTCTTCAACCTGCTCGGCTATGTGGCCGGTTCCCTGCTGTCGCGCCCTGCGGTGAGCGAGCGGCTGCAGGCGGCCAACTTTGTCGGCAAGCCGAGCCGCGATACCGCTGCCCTCTATCAGGCGCGGGTCTCGGTCAAGGAGCTGGAGATGCTGGCGGCTCGTTTTGTCGGCTCAAGCCGGGTCAAGCGTGCCTTTGGTCGCTTCGCCGGAGAGCGGGGCGGCACCCTTGCGCCCCAGATGCAGGCTTCGGCCGAGCTGATTGCACACACCGAGCGGCTGCTGGCGGGGGTGTTTGGTACCTCGTCGGCACGGCTGGTGCTTGCCTCTGCCCTGCAGGGGCGCAACATGCAGCTCGAGGAGATCGCCACCATCGTCGATGAGGCATCCGACGTGTTTCGCTTCAACCGCGGCCTGCTGCAGGGGGCGATTGAGCATATCGGGCAGGGGATCTCGGTGGTGGACAGGGAGCTTCGGCTGGTCGCCTGGAACCGCCGCTACATCGAGCTGTTCCACTATCCGCCGGGGCTTATTCAGGCAGGGCGCCCCATTGAGGAGATCATCCGCTACAACGCCCAGCAGGGGCTCTGTGGCCCCGGCGATATCGAGGATCACGTGGCGCGGCGGGTCGCCTTTATGAAGCGGGGCAGCGCCCATATTTCGGCGCGGGAACGCCCGGACGGGCGGGTGATCGAGATGCAGGGCAACCCCATGCCCGCCGGTGGTTTCGTCATGACCTTTACCGACATCACCCCGTTTCGTGATGCGGAGCGGGTGCTGCGCGAAGCGAACGAACATCTGGAGGCGCGGGTGGCCGAGCGTACCTGTGAGCTCTCCGAACTCAACCGCCAACTATTGCTGGTGAACCAGCAGGTGGAGCGGGCCAATCAATCCAAGAGCCGTTTTCTGGCGGCGGTCAGCCACGATCTGACCCAGCCCCTCAATGCGGCCAAGCTGTTTACCTCCTCCCTGCTGGAGATGTTGCCCGATGCTGGCGAGCAGGCCCGCATCGCCCGCCATATCGACGATGCGCTGGGGGCGACCGAGGATCTCATCACCGATCTGCTCGATATCTCGCGGCTCGAAGCGGGCAAGTTCAAGGCCAAGAAGCTCGACTTTGCCCTGCGCGATCTGCTCGACAACCTCAAGGCTGAGTTTGGCGTGTTGGCGCAGGCGGGGGGGATCCACTTCTCGGTGGTGGAGAGCAAGCATGCGGTACACAGCGATGTGCGGCTGCTGCGTCGGGTGCTGCAGAACTTCCTCACCAATGCGTTTCGCTACAACCCGGGTGGCCGGGTGCTGCTCGGTTGTCGCCGGATGGGGGAGAAGATCCGCATCGAGGTATGGGACAACGGCCCCGGCATCCCGCAAGACAAACAGGAGGCGATCTTCGACGAGTTCTCCCGCCTCGATCACTCCCGCACCGCCAAGGAGCAGGGGCTGGGTCTGGGGCTTGCCATCGCCCGCGGCATCTCGCAGGTGCTCGGTCATCAGCTCACATTGCAGAGCTGGCCGGGCAAGGGATCGGTCTTTGCGGTGACCCTCAATCTGGCGACCCGGCCGGTCACGGCCCATCAGCTGGCTGCGCCGGTGGCGCGCGACAGCCAGCTGGAGGGGGTAGCCGTGCTCTGTATCGACAACGAGCGGGACATTCTGACCGCCATGAGCACTCTGCTCGGCCGTTGGGGCTGCGAGGTGCGCTGCGCCGTCGATCTGGCCGAAGCCGAGGCGCTGGTGGCGGAGGGGTTTGTACCGAGACTGGTGCTCTCTGACTACCACCTCGACGATGGCAAGACCGGGTTGGAGGCGCTCGCTGCGCTGCAACGAGTGTGTGGCGATGAACTGGGAGGGATCATCATCAGCGCTGATCGCAAGAGCGAGCTGCAGGCGCAGATCCGCGAGCGGGGGTATGGCTACATCAGCAAACCGGTCAAACCACTCAAACTGCGGGCCCTGATGAACAGCCTGCTGCTGAGTTAAACAGGGGGAGATGTTTTTTATGGCTCCATAAGGGGCTCAATAAAACCGGCTACCTTGTCGCGGATCTTGGGCTGGGCCGCAGGGGTGGGATGAATACCATCGTTCATCATAAGTTCAGGGCGCAGCGCAATATCATCCATGAAGAAGGGCAGCAGGGGCAGATCGTTAGCCTGGGCCAACTCGGGAAAGATCTGTTCGAACTGGCGCAGATAGCGGGCACCGTAGTTGCGGGGCAGCTGGATTTGGGTCAACACCACACGGGTCTGCTGCTCCTTGGCGAGCGCGATCATGCTGGCCAGATTCTGGCGGGTAATGGTCGGCGCGAAGCCACGCAGGCCATCGTTGCCCCCCAGTTCGATCAGAAGCCAGTCTGGCTTGTGCTCCTTCAGCAGAGCGGGCAGACGGGCCAGCGCCCCTTGTGTCGTTTCACCGCTGATGCTGGCATTGAGCAGGGTGTGTTTGCCCCCCTCTTCCTGCCATTTCTGGTTGAGCAGGGCAGGCCAGCTCTGCTCAACCTGCATCTGATAGCCGGCGCTCAGGCTGTCTCCCAGCACCAGCAGGGTCTGGGCCTGAGCCGACGAGAGCAGGCTGCCGAGGCCAACCAAAAAGGCAAACAGAATACGCACCATCAATTCAACTCCCGCTATGGATTGTCATCAAGGGATTGGAACAAAGGATACAGAGCATGAGTTCAACCCCCATTATTGTCGTCAAGGGCCTCGGCAAATCGGTTCGCCTCGGCCAGGAAAGCCTCACCATCCTTGAAGGGATCGATCTGCAAGTCAATAGCGGCGAGACGGTGGCGCTGGTCGGCGCCTCCGGCTCCGGCAAGTCCACCCTGCTGGGGCTGCTGGCCGGGCTCGATCTGCCGAGTCAGGGGGATATCGAGATCCTCGGCAAATCCCTGGGCGAGCTGGATGAGGAGGGGCGGGCTCGGTTGCGCGCCGAGCAGATCGGTTTTGTGTTCCAGTCGTTCCTGCTGCTCCCGACCATGACGGCGCTGGAGAATGTGATGCTGCCCGCCGAGCTGCGCGGTGAACGGGATTGCGAACCAAGAGCCCGCGAGCTGCTAGCTGCGGTCGGACTTGGCGAGCGGTTGCACCATCTGCCGCCACGGCTCTCCGGCGGTGAGCAGCAGCGGGTGGCCATCGCTCGTGCCTTTATGACCCGTCCCAGTCTGCTGCTGGCGGACGAGCCGACCGGCAACCTCGACAGCAAGACCGGCGAGAAGGTGATCGAGCTGCTGTTTGAACTCAATCGCAAGCACGGCACCACGCTAGTGGTAGTGACCCATGACCATCAGCTGGCCGAACGCTGTCAGCGACAAGTGGTCATGACGGCGGGTCGGCTGGATCGCGAGGTGACCCATGATGTGGTGTAACAGGGTGAGCTGCGGGTCAGGTGGGAGATGCAAGGGATGATGCAGTGGCGATTGGGATGGCGACTGCTTCGCCGGGAAGGTTTTAGCGGCGAGCTGCGCTGGTTTGTGCTGGCGCTGGCCCTGAGCGTGGCGTGCGTCTTGAGTGTGGCGCTGGTAGCTGATCGGCTCGATGCCGGACTCAAGGCGTCGGGCCGCGACTTTATCGGGGCGGATCGGGTGCTGCGCACCGCCGCCGCCCTGCCGAATGGTTGGCTGGAACGAGCGAAACAGGATGGCTTGGCGGTGCAGACCACCGTCAGCTTCAACAGCATGCTGTTTCACGGCGACGCGCTGCAGCTCGCCTCCATTCGGGCGGTGCCCAATGGTTTTCCCTTCTACGGCAAGCTCACTCTGGAACCTGCCCGTGCCCCGGCTCCCGGCGAGATCTGGCTCTCCGCCCGGGTGATGCAGCTGCTCAAGGCCAAAACGGGGGATGAGCTGGAGGTGGGCAATACGGTGCTCAAGGTGGCGGGCCTGCTTGGTGAGGAGCCGGATCAGGGCTTCAGCCCATTCCTGCTGGCGCCGCGTGCGCTGATCCACAGTGCCGATATCGAGGCGACCGGTGTCCTGCTCCCCGGCAGCCGCCAGCAGTGGCTCTATCTGTTCAAGGGGCCGCGAGAGTCGCTAGCCCGTTACGAGCAATGGTTGTTGCCGCAATTGCAGGCCGGACAGAAGTGGATCAAACCGGATGACAGCGAATCCCAAGTGGGTCGCTCGCTGGCCAATGCCGAGCGTTTCTTCCGGCTCGCCTCGCTAAGCGGGGTGTTGCTGGGGGCGTTGGCGATGGGTATTGCGGTGCGCCACTTTGCCGAGCGCCAGACCAATATGGTGGCGCTGCTCAAAACCCTGGGGGCATCTCGTCGCTCGCTCTGGCAACTGATGGGAACCTTGCTGCTGTCGTTGACGCTGATCGGCGCGTTGCTGGGTCTGGTGGCGGGCACAGCCATGCAGTGGATCACCTTGCAACTGCTGGGGGACCTGCTGCCTCCGGATCTGCCGCCCCCCTCCTGGCGCCCCTTTGCCCTGGGGGTGGCGGTAGCGCTCTTTATCACCCTGTTGCTCGCTTTTGTGCCCTTCTTGCGGCTGCTGAAAGTGCCGCCGCTGCGGGTATTGCGCCGGGAGCTGGAGGCGGGGATTCCCCCCTGGCTGGCCCTGCCGGTCGGCCTGTTCGGGCTGTTTGCGCTGGTCTGGGGCTTTACCGCCGATGTGCGTCTGGCGCTGGGTCTGGTGGGTGGCATGGGCTTGCTGATGGGGCTGCTGGCCCTGCTGGCGGCGCTGATGTTGCGGCTGGGAGCGAGAGTGAGCGGGCCTCATGCCTTGCGGCTGGCGCTGGCCCACCTGTCGCGCGAGCGCAGCAGCGGCCTGTTTCAGCTGGCGGGCTTTGCGTTGGCGCTGATGCTGTTTGGCTTGCTCTGGGCGGCCCGGGTCGATCTGCTGGATGAGTTTTCGGCACGTCTTCCCGTCGATGCGCCCAACCGTTTTCTGGTCAATGTGGCCGAGAACGAGCGGGAGGGGATCCTGAGCGAGCTGGCGGCAGCCGGGGCCACCACTTCCGATTTCTATCCCATGGTGCGTGGCAGGCTGACCCATATCGCCGGTGAGGCGGTGGGCGAGGGGGCCAGCAGTGGCCGCGAGGGCGTCGATCGGGAGCTCAACTTCACTACCACGGCAACCCTGCCAATCGACAACAAGCTGGTGGCCGGGAAATGGCTCGCTGGGCCCGGCGAGGTGTCGGTGGATAGCGAGTTGGCCAAGCGACTCGATATCAAGCTGGGGGACATGCTCGCCTTTACCATCGAGGGGCGCAGCTTTGGCGCCAGGGTCACCAGTCTGCGCAGCATCAAGTGGGACAATATGCGGCCCAACTTCTACATGATCTTCTCCGAGGATCTGCTGGCACCCTTCTCCCGTACCTGGCTTGGTAGTTACCGATTGCCCGAGGCGGGGCGCACTGCCGAGGTGGAGTTGATCCGCCGTCACCCCACGGTGAGCCTTATCGATGTGGATGACCTGATTGCGCGGCTTACTCAGGTATCAGAGCAGGTGAGTAGGGCGCTGGCGCTGATGCTGGGGCTGGTGACGGTGGCCGCGCTGCTGGTGCTGCTGACCCAGACTCAGGCCAGCATGGCCCAGCGTCGGCGCGAGCTGTTGCTGATGCGCACTCTGGGCGCCAGCAGCGATCTGCTCAGGAAGATGCTGCGCTGGGAGTTGGTGGCCAGTGGTGCGCTGGCGGGGCTCTGTGCCGCCATGGTGGTGGAGCTCTGCTCCTTTGGCCTGCAGTGGTGGTGGTTCGAGGGGCAGTGGCAGTTCCACTGGGCCATCTGGCTCGGCCTGCCGACGCTGGGGGCCATGCTGGTGACGCTGGCGGGGCAGGGGATGCAGCGTCAGCTGCTGGCTGGCACCCTGAGCGATCGGCTGCGGGGGCTGGGTCAGGGACTGTTGTAATCCTGCTAGCGCGAGCCGATGCCACTGAGTGCAATAGCGCAGCCACCATAAACAAGCAGCCCGGCCATTGGCCGGGCTGCTTGTTATGGGAGGTGCCGACGAGCGGACGCCGCGAGCGGGTGTGAGTTAGCGGGGCTCACGCAGAAGATTGGTGAGGGCGCTCGGCAGCTCGGGATAGCTGAAGTGAAAACCGGCCTGTTGCAGCCTTGTTGGTATCACCTTTTGTCCGGTCAGCAGCAGATCTGCCGCCTCCCCCATCACCAGTTGCAACAGCGGCGCCGGGACGAAGAAGAGGTGTGGACGGTGCAGCGTGGTGGCAAGGGTCTGGCTGAACTCCCGGTTGCTGACCGGATGGGGTGCAGTGCCGTTGAAGATGCCGCTGCACTCTTCGTGCTCCAGTATGAACAGGATGGCGCGCACCAGATCCTGCACATGGATCCAGCTCATCATCTGGCTGCCCGACCCCATGGGGCCGCCGAGTCCGAGTCGGTATGGGGGGAGCATTTTGGGTAGCGCTCCCCCATCCATGCCGAGCACCAGCCCGATCCGCACGATACATACCCGGGTCTGCTTGCTTTGTGCTTCCAGTGCCAGGGTCTCCCACTGTTGGCAGAGTTGGTGGGTGAACTCGTCGTTGGGAGAGCGGCACTGCTCGTCGAGGGTTTCGGTGCCCTGTCTGCCATACCAGCCGATGGCGGAGGCGTTGATCAGCACCTTGGGCGGCGTTGTGGAGAGCTTGATGAGATCAACCAGCTGCTCGGTCAGCAGCCAGCGGCTGTCGCAGAGCAGCTGTTTACGCGATTCGCTCCAGCGTCCGGCGGCGATGGGTTCACCCGCCAGATTGATCACTGCGTCCACGTCATTGAGGTCATCGAGCCGGTCAAGGTTATCCAATACCTTGATATCGTGACCGAGCAGGGAGTAGGCGCGGCTCCCCTGCCTGCTCAATACCACGACCTCGTGATTGACCTTGAGATGGGCAACCAGCTTGCGGCCGATAAAGCCGGTTCCTCCGGTAATCAGAATCTTCATCGTTGCACGCTCCTGCTGCCGTTTGCTCTACTCTAATGGCGTCGTCCTCCTTCAACAAGTGGACGAGTTTGACACGTTTTGTTCATTCGACTGATGTTAACTCTATCCTCTTCTTGCGACATATTGTTGAACAATAGTTTGAATTGATTGATTTTTGTCGGGTGGACATTTGTTGTTCAATCGCTATTATGGCGACCCTTTCGCCTGTCCACCGGGGCTGTCACCCACCATCCGAGCATCAAAGAGGCCGCCATGCCATTTCGTCGTTTGAAACTTCGCCAGCTTTACTCGAGGATTCTGGTGGCACTACTGATGGGGGGCGGGATCCTGCTGCTGGGGGTTGTTGCCGTTATCTGGCAGACAGTGACCGAGATAGAGCATGATTCCGATTCACGCTTGCAGCATGCCCGGATGATGTTTGATCGCTCCATCGGCCATGCCCGGCAAGCGGCCATCAATGTGGAGGGGATGCTTGGTCACTCCTGCAAGGAGGCGGCACAACTGCTGCGCGAACAGGTGGCCACTGTGCCTGATGTCCGCTCTGCCAATCTGGCTATAGGAAATCGTATCTATTGCACCTCGCTCTATGGTGACTACGATGGCCCCTTCAACCCTGACAGTTATGTGGATGGCAGGCTGCAACTGCTGCCAGGCAATGAGGTCACACCGGATCGCCCCCTGATCGTGCTGCGCCACGAAACGGACAAGGGGAGTGTGCTGATCGGTGTGGATGGCTACTACCTGCGCAATACCCTGGAGATCTCCAGCAAGAACTCCCCGATGGCTCTGGTGGTGGGGCAGAGGGCACTGTTTGGCTCAGGTCAGTTCGGGGCGGCGCCCTCTCCGGCAGAAGAGGGTTATATTGCCCTCGCTTCGGCCGATTTCCCCTATCAGGTCGTCACCCGGATCACGGTGCATGATTACTTGAGCCACGCATGGCGCTACTCCAGAGATACCTTGATCCTCTCTCCACTGCTGGCGCTGCTGATTGGATTCGGCACCTTCAGGCTGATGGGGCGTAGCAGCTCACCAGCGGAGGAGCTCAAGCGGGCGTTGATCGAGGAGGAGTTTATCCCCTACCTGCAGCCGGTGGTCTCCGGTGAGGATGAGCAGTGGCGTGGCTGTGAGGTGCTGATGCGCTGGCAGCATCCCAAGCAGGGGATGATCTCGCCGGATCGCTTTATCCCGCTGGCGGAAGATAGCGGCCTGATCGTGCCCATGACCAGCCTGTTGATGGCCGAGGTGCGTGACCACTTCTCCCCTTATGCCCGCAAGCTGCCGGCAAAGTTTCATTTTTGCTTCAATATCAGCGCCAAGCACTTCCAGGATCTCGACCTGTTGGCTGACTGCAAGGCCTTTCTCGACGCGTTTAAGGACAATCCCGTTGATTTGGGGTTGGAGCTGACGGAGCGGGAGCTGCTGGTGGCTGATGAGACAACCGCCCGGATGTTTGCCGAGTTGCGCAAACTGGGCGTGTTGATCGCTATCGATGACTTTGGCACCGGTCACTCCAGTCTGACCTATCTGCAGCAGTTTCAGGTCGATGCAATCAAGATTGACCGTAGCTTTGTAGAGATGATCGGTACGGATGCACTCTCCAGCCATATCGTTGAAAACGTGATTGATCTGGCGAAGCGACTTGAATTGATCCTGATCGCGGAGGGGATCGAGAAGCAGTCGCAGGCGGACTACCTGCGGGCTCGCCACGTTGACTATCTGCAAGGATATCGCTACGGCCGCCCCATTCCGATGAAGCAGTTTTGCAAGACCCTGTTTGGCTGAACGGGTGAATGGGGAGCATAAAAAAAACCAGCGAGCGCTCGCTGGTTTTTTGTTAATACGGTTTGGCTTGGGCGTTCAGAGCATCCGCTGGAGGGCGCGGGCCAGCCGCTTGACCCCCTCCTCGATGGTCGCCTCATCGACGCAGGAGAAGCTCAGGCGCAGGGTGTTCTTGATTTCGGGGCGTACATAGAAGGGGGCGCCGGGCACGAAGGCTACCTTCTCCTTGATCGCCTCATCAAACAGGGCCATGGCGCTGATGTGGGCTGGCAGAGTCAGCCAGAGGAACATGCCCCCTTCCGGTCTGGTGTAGCTGACGCCGGGCGGGCAGTGACGGGCCAGTGCAGCCTCCATGGCAGCACGCTGGCGACCATAGACCTCCTTGATCTTCTCCAGATGGGCATCCAGTGAATTGTCGGTCAGGAAGCGGTGCAGCACCTGCTGGCTGAAGGCGTTGCTGTGCAGATCGGTGGCCTGCTTGGCGATGGTCACCTTCTTGCGTAGCCACTCCGGCACCAGCATCCAGCCCAGACGGAAGGCGGGCACCACGGTTTTGGAAAACGAGCCGAGCAGCACGGTATTGTTTGGCGCCAGCTTGGCAATGGGGGGCAGATGCTCCCCTTCGAAGCGCAGCTCGCCGTAGGGATCATCTTCCACCATCAACAGCTCGTGGCGCACCAGTCGCTCGGCCAGTGCCTCGCGGTTGGCACGGTTGTAGGAGACACCGCTCGGGTTCTGGAAGTTGGGCACGCCGTAGAGCAGCTTGGCATTGGATCCGCTTGCCAGCAGCGCATCCAGCGCCGCCAGATCCAGACCCTCTTCTTCAAGGGTGATCGGCTTGAAGGTGGGTTGATAGACAGAGAAAGCCTGAATGGCGCCAAGGTAACCCGGCTCTTCGATGATGAGATCCTGACCCTCGTCGATCAGCACCTTGCCCAGCAGATCCAGCGCCTGCTGGGAGCCGCTGGTGATGAGGATGTTGTCCGGATTGACCTGCATGCCGTGGCGGGTCAGATAGCGGTCGGCAATATATTGGCGCAGCGGGGCGAAGCCTTCGGTCGCCGCATATTGCAGGGCGGCAGCCCCTTGCTCGCGTAGCACATCCTGACAGGCCTGATCGATCGCCTTGACCGGAAACAGGTGGGGATTGGGCAGGCCACCGGCGAAGGAGATGATCTCCGGATTGGCGGCAACTTTGAGGATTTCACGGATAAAGGAAGGCTCGACCTTCTCGAAGCGCTGGGCAAAAAACGGCTGCATAGACAATTCTCTCGGCATGTGGGCGGTCGCTCCATTCGACCGCCAGGTTATCCGTTTGTATCAGATTTCAGAAATGAGGCAATGATTGTCACAAAAATCGCCAAAAAAGGCAGGTTTGGCACCTGCCCGAATTTTACCTGCCCGTGTGGCTCCCATGAATTGAAATGAGTTAGGGCGATCTTGTTTTGTGGACAAGCAACTGACCTTACAAACCCGGTTCCTTGAGGAAGCGGATCATCAGGTCGGTGTTGGCGCCAAGTTGGCTTTCTACTCTGCCTGGGAATAGTTCCGCCATCTTGTCGAGGCGGTCGTACTGGGTGTGCCAGATTTTTCCCCACTGGGTTTCGCTGTCACGATCGCAGGCGCTCTTGGTGGTGGCGTCATAGCAGTCCCACAGCGCTGGATTGGTGCTTTGGGAGTAGCCGTCATAGCCATCAGCGCCGTTGATGGTGAAGTTGGTCGCTTCAACGTAGGCGATCGGCACCCCCAGGCAGGCAAAGGGAGCGTGATCTGACCAGCTGCCAGTCTCCCCTTCCGGATAACCGCTGTAGCTGGGATGAATGGCAAACGGGGTCGCAGTCTGTTTGGAGAGGGTAAGCAGGCGATCCCGCACCTTGGGATCGAAGCTGTAGCGGCTCGGATCTGTGCAGTTGTATTCGGCGACGTCCGAGTGGGCTGAGTGGACGTAGACGATGTCGCCCCCGGCGATGGTGTCGTAGTTCACCATCGCCAGCAGCTTGGCGACGGCGGTGCTGTCGAGGCTGGCGGCATAGGCTTTGGAGCCGTTGAGACCGTTCTCCTCCGCCCCGAAGAATGCAAAGCGAACCGTGTAGGGCAAGGTTTGTCCTTTAAGCGCCTCAGCCACTGCCAGCAGGGCTGCGACGCCAGCGCCGTTGTCGGTGGCTCCTTCAGAACCTTTCTTGTCGCCCGTACTGTCGTAGTGGGCGCCGATCAGGATCACCTTGTCACTTGTGCCCTTGAGCTCAGCGATCAGGTTTTGGGAGTTTTTACTGGCGCCACTTTTGGTGTAGGTGAAGGGTTGGCGTTGCACATCGTAGCCCCAACCGGTCAGATGGTCCTGGATCCATGCCGCGGCACGAGTTTCTGCCTCTGTCCCCGTGGGGCGCGCGCCAATCCCTTCTGCGGTTGAGCTCAACTGCACCAGATACTCATAGGCCTGCTCGGCGGCAGCAGGGGTTTGTGAGTCATTTGTTGATGTGTCGCATCCCGCAAGCAAAGTGGTGATGGCAAACGCCAATGCTCTGTATTTCATACTGCAATCCTTTGTTGTGTATGGTTTTATTTGCGCAGTACAGCATGTAGTCGACGCGTGACCGATTCTGTGAACGGGTCGGCATTTGTCAACTGTTGTCAATGAAATGGTGAGAGATGAGGGATTTGTTTCGCGAAACACTTGCGCCTTGGGCCTATCTTGGGATAATTCGCTCCCCTGTTTTCGCGGGTCGATGAAATGCCGAGCCGCGAGCGGTCCCGCTAGGGATCGGACACAAGATGTATTACCCGGATTGATGAAATAACGAGACCATTATGCCTGTGACCCAAGATGTATTTAACGAAGACGGCAAGTTCATGCGCAAGATCCGCAGCTTTGTCCGTCGCGAAGGCCGCCTGACCAAAGGGCAGGAGAAGGCCCTGGAAGAGCTCTGGCCGGTCATGGGCATCGATTTCGAGCCAAAGCAGCTCGATCTGGTCGCACTGTTTGGCCGTGAAGCACCTGTGGTGCTGGAGATCGGCTTTGGCATGGGCGCCTCTCTGGTGGAGATGGCCAAGAATGCCCCCGAGAAGAACTTCATCGGCATTGAAGTGCACTCCCCGGGCGTGGGCGCCTGTCTGGGTACCGCTCAGGAAGCGGGCGTCACCAATCTGAAGGTGATCTGCCACGATGCGGTCGAGGTGCTGGAGCACATGATCCCGAACGGCTCACTCTCCTGCCTGCAGCTCTTCTTCCCGGATCCCTGGCACAAGAGCCGTCACCACAAGCGTCGCATTGTACAGCCTGCGTTTGCCCAGGATATTCGCCAGAAGCTGGCCATCGGTGGCATGTTCCACATGGCGACCGACTGGGAAAACTATGCCGAGCACATGCTGGAAGTGATGAGCGCCGCCGAGGGTTACGAGAATACCTCTGCCACCGGCAACTGGGTGCCTCGTCCGGACTGGCGTCCGCTGACCAAATTTGAACAACGTGGCCACCGTCTCGGCCACGGGGTTTGGGATCTGATTTTCAAGCGTGTCAGCTAAGCTGGCACATCAACACACCTAGCGTATCAACTAACTTGAGGAGCTATCATGGCCAATCGTAGCCGCCGCCTGCGCAAGAAACTGCGCGTCGATGAATTCCAGGAAATGGGTTTCGACATCAGTTTCAACTTCCCGGTCGGCACTGCCGAAGAGACCATCGATGCGGTAGTCGATGCGATGATCGATGAGGTTGTTGAACCCCGTAAACTGGCTTTTGCCGGCTCCGGTCACCTGGCCTGGGAAGGGATGATCTGCACCCAGCAACTGGGCAAGTGTACCGAAGAAGACCGCGCCGCCGTCAAATCCTGGCTGGAAGGCAAGGGGATGGAAGCCGTGGTCGTTACCGAGCTGTTCGACCTCTGGTACGGTGAACCGGCCTGATACAAGGCTGCCGCATCTGGCGCCTTGTTGTGGGTAACTGAAAAATCCCGCCGCTGGCGGGATTTTTGTCAGTGGGGATGGGATCTCCACCGCTGTTTTAGTCATGGAATCGCTTATTGCTTATGGTGTTGTCATCCGAATTACTGGCCAGCATCCTTGAAGAGGTGCGCCCGTTGCTGGGACAAGGCAAGGTGGCCGACTACATTCCGGCACTGGCTCAGGTACCGGCCGATCGGCTTGGTATCGCAGTCTGTACCGTCGAAGGGGAGCTGTTCACCGCCGGTGACGCTTTTGAACCCTTCTCCATCCAGAGTATCTCCAAGGCCCTGAGCCTGACCCTGGCACTCACCCTCTATAAGGAGGAGGAGATCTGGGCCCGGGTTGGCAAGGAGCCCTCCGGCCAGCCCTTCAACTCGCTGGTGCAGCTCGAGTTCGAGCAGGGGATCCCCCGCAACCCCTTTATTAATGCCGGGGCGCTGGTGGTGAGCGATCTGCTTGAGACCCGCCTCACTGCGCCGCGTCAGCGTACCCTCGAGCTGGTGCGCCGTCTTTCCGGCAATCCGGCCATCATGGCGGATCAGGTGGTCGCCCGCTCCGAATATCAGCACTCTGCCCGCAACGCCGCCATCGCCTATCTGATGAAGGCCTATGGCAACTTCGAAAACGAAGTGGACAAGGTGCTGCAAAGCTACTTCAATGCCTGTGCCATCCGCATGAGCTGCGTCGATCTGGCGCGGGCATTCATTTATCTGGCCAACCGTGGTGTGCCACTGGGCGAGAGCGTACCGCTGCTGCCCGCCCGCACCACCAAACAGGTCAACGCCCTGCTCGCCACCTGCGGTCTCTATGATGAGGCGGGCGATTTTGCCTATCGGGTCGGCATGCCGGGCAAATCGGGGGTCGGCGGCGGTATCATCGCCCTGATCCCGGGCGAGCTCTGCGTCTGTGTCTGGTCGCCCGAGCTCAACAAAGCCGGCAACTCGCTGGCGGGCACGGCGGCGCTGGAGCTGCTGGCCGAGCGGCTGGGTCGCTCCATTTTTTAACCTTGTTCACTATGAATCGAGAAATCACCATGAAACGACATCTTCGCTTCCTGCAGGCCGCGCTGGCGACCTTACTGCTCTGGTGTGCCCTGCCCGCCGTGGCAGGGGAGTTGCCACCGCTCTCGCTGGCCGATGCCAAGGCCAAACAGGCTGTCATCCTGGATACCCGCGCCAGCTACTTCTATCAGGGGTGGCCGATGGAAGGGGAGAAGCAGGGCGGTCATGTGGCGGGCGCCGAGAACCTCTCTGCCGAGTGGAAATACAGCGATGAAGAGTGGCCAAAGGCGCTCGAGATCAAGGGGCTGAAAGCCGATCGTCCGGTTGCCCTCTACGGTGCGTCCCGCGAAGTGGCCGAGGTGGCCCGTCTGCTGCGCAAGCAGGGGATCAAGCAGCTGTTCGAGCTGCAAGGGTGGCAAGCCGCACCGCGCGATTCGTTGGCACGCTGGCAGCAGCTGGTCTATCCGCGCTGGTTGGCGGATCTGCAAGAGGGCAAGCCAGTTGCCGCGGCGCCCAAGGGCGACTGGAAGCTGTTTGAAGTGGATTGGGGTTCACCCAAGGCCTACCTCATCAGCCACATCCCGGGAGCAGGTTATATCGATACCAACAGCCTCGAGGAGGAGCCGCTGTGGAACAAGGTCTCTGACGAAGCGCTCAAGAAGCTGCTGCTGGATAACGGCATCCGTCACGACACCACCGTCATCCTCTATGGTCGCAACACCATGGCGGCTGCCCGTGCCGCGCATCTGATGATGTATGCGGGGGTGGAAGATGTGCGCCTGCTGGACGGTGGTCTGGATGCCTGGTTTATCCAGCACCTACGTACCGAAACGGGTTTGCCCAACAAATATGAGCCGGTGAAGGAGTTTGGCGTGGCCATTCCCGCTCACCCCGAGTACTACACCACGTTAAGTCAGGCAAAAGAGCTGCTCAAGCAGCCCGATAGCGCACTGGTCAGCGTGCGTACCTGGGACGAGTTTGTCGGCAACACCTCAGGTTACAGCTACATCAAGCCGAAGGGCGATATTCCGGGGGCCAAGTGGGGTCACGGTGGGGTGGATGCCAACAGCATGAGCGACTTCCACAACCCGGACGGCACCATGAAGCCGGCCCGCGAGATCCTCGCCATGTGGGAGCAGTGGAATATCGAGCCAACTCAGCAGGCCGCATTCTACTGCGGTACCGGCTGGCGCGCCTCCGAGGCCTTCTTCTACGCCTGGCTGATGGACTGGAAACGGATCAGCGTCTACGACGGCGGTTGGTATGAGTGGAGTTCCGATCCCAAGAACCCGACCGTGACCGGTGAGCGCCAGCCCGCCAAGTCATGATTGCGCTCTTGCGCTTCAAAGAAGAGGCCGGACAGATGTCCGGCCTTTTTGTATCCGCTGTCCCGTCCTGAATATGGTTTACACCTTTCCTCCCAATAAATGGAGAACCCGATGGGACAAGGTGTGAAACGGACA
>NZ_JAAKRF010000020.1:0-67680 GCF_049173005.1 Aeromonas sp. 602658
GGTCGTTACTGGGATCGAACCAGTGACCCCCTCCTTGTAAGGGAGGTGCTCTCCCAGCTGAGCTAAACGACCTGGGAATTCTGTCTCCACCGAGTGGAGAAAATGGTGGGTCGTGCTGGATTCGAACCAGCGACCAATTGATTAAAAGTCAACTGCTCTACCGACTGAGCTAACGACCCTCACCACGACCAGTTCCGACTGCATTACTGCTTCGGCTCTGACGGCGGCCTATATTACGGATTTAAATTTCCGGTGCAACAGAAAATTCGTAATTTAAATCCGTTTGCTCACTGTGCGTACAAATGCAGGCTGTTTTTACAGTAGCGTTACGAAAACAGTGACATACAGCAATGTTACAGCTTGCTCAGACTCTGTTTGGCCAACTGGGCCGGCGAGGTGTTGGGATAGCCCTTGATCACCTGCTCATAGAAGGATTTGGCTTCCGCCTTCTTGCCATCCAGCTGCGCCAGCATACCCAGCTTCAGCAGCGCATCGGCTCGCTTGGGGGATTTGCTGTATTTGTTGGCCACGGTCGAGAACTGGGCCGAGGCACCGGCTCTGTCACCCTTGTTGAACAGCAACTGGCCGAGCCAGTAGTGTGCATTGGGAACATAGCCCGAATTGGGGTACTGCTTGATGAAGCCCTGGAAAGCCGGAATGGCTTTGTCGTAGTTCTTCTCTTTGAGCACCATGTTGACTGCTGCGTCGTAGGCCTGATTCTCATCCTGATTGGTTGAGTAATTGGCGGCGGCAGCCGGTGTGGCAGCAGCAGGGGCAGGGGCGGCTGGAGCAGCCTGCTGGCTGCTGGCAACCTTGTCGAGCTCCTGGTAGAGCTGACGCTGGCGCTCTTGCGACTGTTCCATCTGGTAGGTCTGCTGCTCCAGCTGACCACGCAGCTCGGAGACCTCCCCTTGCAGGGAGTCGACCTGCTGCTGTAATTCAGCTTGCAGTCGCAGACGGGCATTGAGGGTGCGCTCCAGCAGGGCAACCCGATCTTCCAGGCTACCGGTGGGCACGATGGCGCCGTTGTTGCCACTAAGGACAACGCCACCACCCGAGTCACCGCCCAGATCGCTGACCGGTGCTGCAGCTTGCGCATTCAGAGCAACCATTACGGCCAGCGCAACGACAGCTTGCTTGTACACAGATTTCATTCGGATCAAACCTTAGCGTTTAGTACAGATAAAACGGCCAGCGCCATCGTCGCTCGCATATGCAGATTTCATTCGGATCAAACCTTGGCGTTTAGTGCAAATAAAACGGCCATCGAAATGGCCGCTTGCATATAAACGAACTTCGTTCGGTTTAAACCTTAGTAAACCAGAACCGCGCGGCGGTTTTTGGCAAAGGCATCCTCGGTGTGAGACATGTCCAGCGGCTTCTCTTCGCCATAGCTGACGATGGAGAGCTGCTCGGCCTGCACACCCAGGGTTTGCAGATACTTGGCAACAGCCTTGGCACGACGCTCGCCCAGAGCGATGTTGTACTCGGGAGTACCGCGCTCATCGGCGTGACCTTCGATCAGGACTTTCACGCTCGGGCGCTCGCGCAGGTAGCTGGCGTGGGCATCCAGCAGATCAGCGTACTGACCCTGGATATCGTAACCGTCGAACGGGAAGTAGATCACGTTGTCACGCTGCAGTGCTTCGAACTTCTGACGCATCTGCTCTTCCGGGGACAACATGCCGTTGGCGCCGCCGGTTTGTACACCGCCCATGCCGTCGGTCATACCTGATTCAGCGCCAGCGGCGTCGGAATCAGAAGAAGAACTACAAGCGGCCAGGGTGAACAGTGGCAGTGCGATGGCCAAACCCTTGAGCAGTTTATTGAGTTGCATGCTATTTCCTTAAACCTTTATAACAAAACAAAAAACAATTGGATTTTTATCAATTCAAGAAGGGCGACCAAGCTGGTGCACGAATTTCACCGCTACTGGTCGGAAGCACAGCCTTGAAGCGACCATCAGTCGACACCAACGCGAGACTCTTACGACCCTGATAGATGGTGGCATAAATGATCATGCTGCCATTGGGAGCCACACTTGGCGACTCATCCAGAGCACTCTGGGTAAGGACCAACAGGGCATTGTTTTCCATGTCCTGACGGGCAATACGATACTGTCCCTGAACACGGGTCACCATCACCATGATTTTGCCATCAGGAGTGATGGATGCACCCTGGTTGGATTCACCTTCCCAAGTCATCCGGCGAGTCATACCAGTCGCCAAATTTACGCTATAAATCTGGGGTTTGCCACCACGTTCAGAGGTGAACAACAAATTTTGCCCATCCGGCATCCAGGAGGGTTCGGTGTCGATCACACGGCTGGTTGTGACGCGGGTCAGCTGCTTGCTAGCGACATCAACCACATAGAGGTTCGGTGAACCATCTTTGGAGAGAACGATAGCCAGACGACGACCATCCGGAGACCACTCCGGCGCCCCGTTAATACCGCGGAAACTGGTGATCAGGCTGCGCTGCTGGGTGTAGATATCCTGCACGTAGATTTCGGACTTCTGGTTCTCGAAGCTCACGTAAGCCAGCTTGCTGCCATCCGGCGACCAGGCCGGAGACATCAAGGGCTCGCGGGAGCGCAGCAGGGTCTTCTCGTTGTAACCGTCGTAGTCAGAAATGCGCAGCTGGTACGGGAACTGGGTACCCTGCTGTACGGAGACGTAAGCCAGACGGGTCAGGAAGGCACCGCGCTCGCCAGTCAGACGCTCATAGACGATGTCGGAGATACGGTGGGCAAACTGGCGCATCTGGGCACCCGGGATGGTCGCCATACGGCTATCCAGAATGTAACCGTTGCTCTCGCCACCTTGTGCCTTGGCCAGCTGACCCTTCAGCACATCGACCAGCTCGAAGTTCACCTTGTAGGTGCCGTCACCGACTGCCGAAATGGAACCCACCACCACGGCTTCAACCCCTTGGGAGGCCCAGGGAGCGAAGTTGATCTCGCTGCTGCTGCTCGGGGTCTGCGGCATCTGGCCACGGGCCAGCGGCTTGAACTTGCCGCTGCGCATCAGGTCGTTGGAGACCACTTCCGCGATGTCCTGCGGCAACTGCCCGTTGCCTTCCCACTTGAAGGGGGCGACAGCGATGGGGCGTGCGCTATCAATACCGCCGGTGATGACGATGTCCAGGGCCGCCTGGGCACTCTGGCCCAGCAACAAACAGCCAACCAAAGCAAAAAATACTTTTCTGATCATGGCTTAAATACTCGGTTCCAATATAGATGAGAGGTTAAATTCCTTTCTCGGTGAGAGGTTGCCAACCGGAGGCAAGCAACCTCGTTTTATCACGCTTAGATACTCGGTTCTAACTTCAGGTTAAATTCCTTCAACATCTCGAATGCCGCAGGATCCTTGGGCACAGGCAGTTGATTGGCTTTCAGAACAGCCGCCTTACCGGAACGACAAACCGCCGGGTCACCCTGGCCGTTATCTACCGATATGACAAAGCCACTGCTCGCAAGACGTACGCCGATAGTACATGTTTTGCCCCGCATGGTGGGATCCAAAATCATATACCGCTCAACAGTAGCCTTGATGAGCGCCGCATATTTGTCGACTTCGCCCTGGGCTGCTGCCGATGCCGCCTGACTGCGGGCATTGGCCTCAGCCGACAGCTGCTGCTGCATCATCTCTTCCATCTCTTTTTGCAGCTTGGCCTGCTCGGCCGCTTTACGCTTGCGCTCAGCCGCGATCTTGGCCTGCTTTTCGGCCTCTGCCTTGGCTTTCTTCTCTGCGTCAGCTTTTGCCTTTTTCTCAGCCTCTTCCTTGGCCTTCTTCTCGGCCTCGGCTTTGGCTTTTTTCTCTGCTTCTGCCTTGGCTTTCTTCTCGGCTTCGGCTTTGGCCTTCTTGTCAGCTTCCGCTTTCTTGGCCTTGGCTTCTGCCGCCTTTGCCTTCTCTTCGGCCTCTTTCTTCTCTTGTTCCTTTTTCTTCTTCAGCGCCAACGCCTTGCTTTCGGCTTCCGCCGCTTTACGCTCGGCTTCAGCCTTCTTGGCCTTCTGTTCTTCCAGCTTGCGGGCTTCCTCGGCTTTTTGGGCCTTCTCTTCCGCCTGCTTCTGCTCGGCCACCTTCTTCTGCTTCTCGGCCTCGGCCTTGCGAGTCGCCTCTTCGGCCTGCTTGCGCTTGGTCTCGGCGATGCGAAGCTGCTCCTGTTTCTGAGCCAGCTCGCGCTTGGCGAGATCCGTGTCTTCCTTATCCTTCTCTTTCTCTACCTTTTGAGGCTTGGGCTGAGATTTCTGCTGCTGGATCTGCTTGGCCTGTTCGTTGAGGAAATTCTCATCGAGCATGACGGCATTGACGATCTGCCCCTTCGATTCGGGTCGTTTCGGTTTGCTGAAATCGAGCCCGACAAACAGGATGATGCCGATGATCAGGTGCAGCAGAAACGACGCGATGAGATAACCGGAAATACCACGCTTCACATCCATCTCCGTTAGTTCACCGGATCTGTCATCAGGCCAACCTGAGGCACACCCGCTTTCTTGAGGGCCACCATCAACAGGATCACCTCTTCGTAGCGCACGGCCTTGTCACCCGCGACCACCACGGGGGCATTCTGGTTGATCGCCAGATAGCCCATGGCTTTTTCGGTGATGTATTGCTGCATCGCCTCTGGCGTGCCGCTTGGCACCGGCTCATCATCGGCTTCACCAGCCTTGATGACATACTCGCCTTCGGAATTGACGCTGACGATGAAGGGCGGCTTGGCATCTTCCGGCAACTGCTCGGACTCAGCCTGTGGCAGATCCACCTTGACCCCTTGCGTGATCACCGGCGTGACCGCCATAAAGATGATAAGCAGCACCAGCATGACGTCGATATAGGGAACCACGTTGATCTCGGCCACCTTCTTGCGCCGGATCCGCTGATAGGTTTGCATTACTGATCACCCTGCTGCTGTGCAATTTGACGGTTCAGAATGGTGGTGAACTCGTCCATGAAGTTGGCGTAGGCGTTCTCCAGCCGCTCGACCTTGTTGGAGAAGCGGTTGTAGAAGATAACCGCCGGGATAGCGGCAAACAGACCCATGGCGGTGGCGATCAGCGCTTCCGCGATACCCGGTGCCACCATCTGCAGGGTGGCCTGCTGCACCTGACCCAGGGCGATAAAGGCGTTCATGATCCCCCATACGGTACCAAACAGACCGATATAGGGGCTGATGGAGCCGATGGTCGCCAGCACCGGCAAGTTGGATTCCAGATCATCCACCGCGCGGGAGAGGGAGACGCGCATGGCGCGGTAGGTACCATCCATTACCGCATCCTGACCACGGGCACCGGCCTTGAGCAGGCGGGCATACTCCTTGAAGCCGGAGTAGAAGATATCTTCCATGCCTTCGATATCATCGCGGCGGGAAGAGGACTCCTGATAGAGGCGATTGAGATCGACCCCTGACCAGAAGCGATCTTCAAACTGTTCCGATGCGAGATTGGCCGCCTTGATCGCCTTTGAACGCTGGATAATCAGCGCCCAGGAGACGACCGACATGCTCATCAGGGTCATCATGACCAGTTTTACCAACAGGCTGGCTTGCCAAAACAGGCCAATAAACGAAATTTCAGCGTGCACTTAACAGCACTCCCTTGATTTTTTCAGGTATAGCTACAGGTTTCATTTGCGGATGACTGACACAGGCTATCTGTACCATCGCCTGGGTGATCAGTCGTCCATCAGCCGCCAGGATCTGCTGCGAAAAGCGCAGGGATGCGCGTTTCACTTCAATCACTTGCGTTAATACATTCAATAGTTCATTAAAACGGGCCGCCGAGCGGAAATCGATCTCAGTTCGGCTCACCACGAAGGCATATCCCTCCTGCAGCCAGACGTCCTGTTCGACCCCTTTGGCACGAAGAAACTCGGTGCGAGCACGTTCCATAAACTTGAGATAATTGGCGTTGTAGACGATGCCCCCGGCGTCGGTGTCTTCGTAGTAGACACGCACCGGAAACTCAAAGACTTCCCCCATAACAATCTGTGATCCATTCGACAGTCAGATGGGGGGCTATCATAGCGCAGGGCTGAATAGGAAAGAAGCAGGGGGAGACAGGGAAATCCTGCCTCCCCCCGTTTTTTATGAAAGGAAATATGAATGTGTCAGCCAGAGGCCATACAACAAACTGGGCCAGGCGAGCCAGGGGTTGAACAGCACACGTCCGGGCAGGCTTTTCAGATGAAAGCCAAGCCCGTTAAGTACGCCACAACAGACGGCCCACATCAGCCAGGGAGCAAGCCAGAGACCATGCTCGCTGGTGTTGGCCGCGATCAGATTGGGGGCCTGTAAAATAGCGACGGCCAACAAGGCCGCCGCGAGTAACATCAACCCCTGCCACGGCTGCCGCTCCAGGGGAGCGGCCAGCCTGGCGAGTCGATCACTTGTTTTCATCGATCTGACGATCCATGTTCTCGGTGTGTTCCAACCACAACGCATTGATGATGCCAAATGCACAGGCCAGCAACAGCCCCAGGATCCAGGTGAAATACCACATTGTCAGCGCACCTCTTAATAGAGAGATTGTTGGTTATCTTCGATGTGCTTGTTGGTTACCCGGCCAAACATCTTGATGTAAGTCCAGATGGTGTAACCCAGCACAATCGGTACGAAGACTGCTGCGGCCACAGTCATCACCTGCAAGGTGTTGAAAGAGGCGGTAGCATCCCACATGGTCAGGCTCAGTGACGGCTCAAGGCTTGAGGGCATCACGAACGGGAACATGGAGAAACCGGCAGTGAGGATGACCCCGGCAATCGCCAGCGAGGAGCTGGTAAACGCCAGCCAGCCGATGTTCATGCGGGCAAACAGCGCAGTCAGCAGGCTCATGGCCAGGCCCAGTACAGGGGCAGCCACCATCCACGGATAGAGGGTGTAGTTGTTCATCCAGGCACCAGCCTGCAGGACAACTTCCTTGTTCATCGGGTTGGATACTGCGTCAGTCGCGGCAGCCTTGACGATGACATACCCTTCCATACCGCTTACCCACCAACCCGCGGCAGCAAACAGCACCAGAGTCAGCAGTGAGCAGATCATGGCGGCAGTACGGGAACGTGCCAGCACTTCCCCGTCGGTCTTCATCATCAACCAGGTTGCGCCCTGGGTGAGCAGCATGAACAGGCTCACCAGACCAGCCAGAATGCCGAACGGGTTAAGCAGGCCGAAGAAGTTGCCGTGATAGGTCAACATCATGAACTGGTTAAACTCGAACGGAACGCCTTGCAGCAGGTTGCCAAAGGCCACACCAAAGACGATGGGCGGTACGGCGCTACCGGCGAACAAGGCCCAGTCCCAGTTGCTGCGCCATTTTGCATCAGCACGCAGCGAGCGGTACTTGAAACCGACCGGACGCAGGAACAGCGCCATCAAGGTCAGGATCATGGCGATGTAGAAGCCGGAGAAGGTCGCGGCATACACCATCGGCCAGGCGGCGAACAAGGCGCCACCGGCAGTGACCAGCCAAACCTGGTTACCTTCCCAGTGCGGCCCCATGGTGTTGAGCATCACGCGGCGCTCGACATCTTTCTTGCCGACGAACGGGAGCAGTGCGCCTACCCCCATGTCGAAGCCGTCCGTGATGGCAAAACCGATCAGCAGTACGCCGACCAGAGCCCACCAGATGACACGCAGAGTTTCGTAATCAAACATGGTCGCTCTCCTTATGCCTTGATCTGTTCAAAGTGATACTTGCCAGTCTTCAGGCTGCTGGGGCCAAGACGGGCATACTTGAACATCAGGTACATCTCGATAACCAGAAGTACGGTATAGAACAGGCAGATACCGATCAGAGAGAACCAGATCTCGGCTGCAGGCAAGTTGGATGCAGAGAGGGAAGTCGGCAACACCTCTGCAATGGTCCACGGTTGGCGACCATATTCGGCAACAAACCAGCCAGCTTCGATGGCGATCCACGGCAGCGGGATACCCCACAGCAGAGCCTTGAGCAGCCACTTGCGCTGGCCGATCTGGTGACGGGCACTGTCATAGAAGGCCATACCAATCAGTACCAGCATCAGCATGCCGACGGCAACCATGATGCGGAAGGCGAAGAACAGCGGCAGAACCTGCGGGATGGAGTCATCCACGGCGGCCTTGATCTGCTCGTCGGTAGCATCGGTCACATTGCTGGTGTAGCGCTTGAGCAGCAGACCGTAGCCCAGATCCTGCTTCACTTCGTCGAAGCGAGCGCGGGTCTCGTCAGACTTGTCACCGGATTGCAGCTTGGTCAGCAAGTCGTAAGCGGTCATACCGTTACGAACGCGCAGTTCGTGCTCGCTCTTCAGATCCTTCAGACCGGTTACCTGACCGTCCAGAGAACGGGTAGCGATAATGCCCAGTGCATAGGGGATCTTGATGGCGTAGTCGGTGCGCATCTCTTCCTGATTCGGAATACCGAACAGGGTAAAGGCGGCCGGAGCAGGTTCAGTTTCCCACTCAGCTTCGATAGCGGCCAGTTTCACCTTCTGCACTTCACCGGTCTCGTAACCGGATTCGTCACCGAGGATCAGCACGGACACGATGGAAGCCATACCGAACGCAGCGGCAATGGCGAAGGAGCGACGGGCAAACGCCACATCACGATTCTTCAACAGGTAGTAGGAGGAGATACCCAGCACAAACATGGCGCCACAGGTATAACCAGCCGCCACAGTGTGAACGAACTTGACCTGAGCAACAGGGTTGAGCACCACGTCAGCGAAGCTCATCATCTCCATCCGCATGGATTCGAAGTTGAACTCTGCCCCGACCGGGTTCTGCATCCAGCCGTTGGCGACCAGGATCCAGAGGGCGGAGAGGTTGGTGCCCAGCGCCATCAACCAGGTGGCAGCCAGATGCTGATGCTTACTCAGACGATCCCAACCAAAGAAGAACATACCGACGAAGGTGGACTCCAGGAAGAAGGCCATCAGCCCTTCGATAGCCAGCGGGGCCCCGAAGATATCGCCGACATAATGGGAGTAGTACGCCCAGTTCGTCCCGAACTGGAACTCCATGGCCAGACCTGTGGTGACCCCCAGGGCAAAGTTGATACCAAACAACTTACCCCAGAATTTGGTCATGTCCCGGTAGATGGTGTTGTTGGTCATCACATAGACGGATTCCATGATCGCCAGGAGAAAGGCCATTCCCAGCGTCAGGGGTACAAACAAAAAGTGATAAAGGGCCGTCGCAGCGAACTGGAACCGCGATAGGTCTACCACATGCTCAGCAATCATGATGTTTCCTCACCGATTATTGGCACGGCTATTTTAAGTTTTAAGCACAAAGCTTCCGTTGGGGGTTATCGAATGGGCCCCGTTGAGACGCATCACAACAAAACACTTTCAGTAACCACCAATATTAACAACAAGGCAACGCGAAAACACAAACAAAGCTAATGTTTAACAATTAAAAAACAATAAGCTTCAATTTATTCTCGCTCATTATGACCGGGTTTTTATATCACCTTTATTTGATTGAAATCAATGTAAAAGGACCCGCCATACATGGCTTTCAAAGCCATGTTTAATCTATTTCACGATTATTGAAGCGAGCCAGATCACAAAAGATGACAATGCGTAAAATATTGATTTAAATCAATTTAAGAATTTGACATCCGGCCACCCCATTTAATTTGAAAAATGTCGATGACGCGCCTTTTTCCATGTTATCCAGGTCAGGCGAACTGATTCGAAAACTCAATTTAAAACTACAAACAATGCATACTCATGCGAACCAATTTCATCAATCACTACATTAGATAAACTAATTTGAAGGTTGCAATTTTTCTTGTTTGCCCGGGCCGATACGAGCTCCTACAATGCGCCTCGCAGTGAGGGCATACCCTTGGATACAGGCCGGTTAATCCGGGTTCACGGTACGTATTCGACCATCAATTTGAACCTGTCTATTGGAATCGAAGATGAAAAAGTTTGTTGCTAAAACCATCCGTTACTACAAGCTTTCCTTTGTTCAGCTCTATCAACTGAACCGACTCTGAGAGCTCGCGACGGCTCACCTGTTTATTTTCCGGTCTGTGTCCAGACGCACTCACTGTCTGTGAACATCCATCCTGAATTGTCTTTGCCCACCGCATCAGCCGTGGGCTTTTTTTTTGCCCGAATAACAAAAAACCGCCTTTGACGGCGGTTTTTTGTTCAAACGACTGTTTTTACTTCTCATCTGGTCGCTGAAGACCGAAATGAGCATATGCTCGTGTGGTCGCAATCCGTCCTCTGGGTGTACGTTGCAGATACCCTTGCTGGATCAGATAAGGCTCAAGCACATCTTCGATAGTATCTTTCTCTTCCCCGATCGCGGCGGCCAGATTATCGAGACCCACCGGCCCCCCCATAAACTTGTCTATGACAGCCAACAATAACTTGCGGTCCATGAAGTCAAAACCTTCGTTATCGACATCCAGCATGTCCATGGCGCGGGCCGCGATGGGGCCATCGATCCGGCCATCGGATTTGACCTGGGCGAAGTCACGCACTCGTCTTAACAAACGGTTAGCAATCCGCGGCGTACCGCGAGAGCGACGGGCGACCTCAATGGCACCATCTTCCGTCATGTCGAGCCCCAGACAACGGGCACTGCGGGAGACGATATCGGTCAGGTCCTTGACGTTGTAAAACTCCAGCCGCTGGACGATGCCGAAGCGATCCCGCAGCGGGCTGGTGAGTGAACCGGCCCGGGTGGTAGCGCCAATCAGGGTAAAGGGAGGCAGATCCAGCTTGATGGAGCGAGCCGCTGGTCCCTCCCCGATCATGATGTCGAGCTGGTAATCCTCCATCGCCGGATAGAGCACCTCTTCCACCACCGGGCTGAGACGGTGGATCTCGTCGATGAACAACACATCGTTCGGTTCAAGGTTGGTGAGCAGCGCCGCCAGATCCCCCGCTTTCTCCAGCACCGGGCCGGAGGTGGTCTTGATATTGACACCCATCTCGTTGGCGACGATGTTGGCGAGGGTGGTCTTACCCAAGCCCGGCGGACCGAAGATCAGCAGGTGATCGAGCGCTTCACCCCGCTGACGGGCCGCTTCGATAAAGATCTCCATCTGCTCGCAGACGGTATCCTGACCGGTGTAATCAGCCAGCTTCTTGGGGCGGATAGCCCGGTCAATAATGTCATCCTCACGGGCGGCACTGGCCGAAATGAGGCGGTCTGCTTCAATCATCAACTACCTCATACCAGGCTACGCAGGGATTCACGGATGATATCTTCCACCGACATCCCCTCTTTGGCGATCTTGCTGACAATCTGGCTCGCCTGCTGCGGCTTGTAACCGAGGGCCACCAGCGCACTGGCCGCCTCTTCGGTCACATCCGGTGCCCGCAATTCTGGCTCACTGGCTGGCAGGGTGACCATGGCCGGGGAGAAGAGGTCGTGACTGACCCAGCCCTTGAGGCGATCCTTCATCTCCACCACCAGACGCTCGGCGGTCTTCTTGCCGACTCCCGGCAGTTTGACCAAAGAGCTTATCTCTTCACGTTCGACACTCAGCACGAATTGGGTAGCTGTCATGCCGGAGAGAATAGCCAGCGCCAGCTTGGGGCCGACTCCGTTGGTCTTGATCAGCTCGCGGAACAGCGCCCGCTCCTGTTTGTGGTTAAAACCATAGAGCAACTGGGCATCTTCCCGCACCACGAAGTGAGTGTGGATGGTCGCCTCCTTGCCGATCTCCGGCAAATCATAGAAGCAGCTCATCGGCATATGAACCTCGTAACCAACCCCGCCTACTTCCAGCAAGACCTCGGGGGGCTGCTTCTCAATGACAATGCCTCTCAAGCGACCAATCACGGCTCTCTCCTCACCAATACAGCTATTCGCAAATTGGCTCATAGCATAAAGAATAACTGGATAAGTATCCAGCATAGGGCAGCAACCCTCTGGTATCCGGAGAAGCTTTTTCGCAAATTGGCCACCATGCTTGATCTAGTTCAGCCTGCGTGTACGGGATGTTTCTGCACCGTACCGGACTCCGACTGGGCATGAGCCACTACACTAAATCCGTTCGGAACCGAAATTGATGCCAGTGCAGATACCAAGGAAGGCCATCATATGAAAATTGTTACCACCGCCAATCTGGGTCTTGCCATCTTGCTCGGCTGCACGCTGGGGATGGGGGTCGTGGGCTGGTATGGCAGCCAGCGGCTGGCCGGCCTGCTCACCTATGTGTTGGGAAGCGCCTGGCAGACCGCCGATGGCGCCATGGAAGGCTCCATCGAACTGGGCAATCAACAGTTACAGATTCAGAAGATGCAAAACGGCACCCCGCTCAATCGCACCGAGCTTGATGCCGCCAAGGCGGCGACCGATGATGCGCTGGCCCGGGTCAGCCAGGGTCAGCTCATTGATGGCGCAGTCCTGGCCACTATGGAGCAGCAGAAGCTGGCCTATCAACAACAACAAGAGAAGCTGTTGACGCTCTATCACGCCTATACCGAGGTGGATCAGGCCCTGCATCACAACGCCGAGCTGATGGCACGACTCTCGACCCAGCTGGAGGTGATTGGCGATGGGGCGGTAGAGGTGCTGACCCAGGCCCCCGACCAGACCATCAGCTGGAACAGCGGCCTCTCCACCCGCTGGGAAGCGGCCGACGGGGGAATGGAGTCCAATATCGGCTTTTTGCGCCAGCTCTATGCGCTGGAGAAGATGCGCAGACAAGGGGTAACGGAGGCGATCAAGGTCGAGCTGAAAGAGGCGACCGATTTCTATCACGAAGCGATCGACAGCATGCTCGGTACCGGGCTGTTCGATATCGAGGGAACCGGCGAATTTGCCGGCAAGCCGCTGGCGACACAGTATCGCACCCTGTTGGCCCGACATCAGCAGCTGATGGGGCAGTGGATCGAGGCGCTCGGCAGCTATCAGGCCCAGCAGGCTCTCTATGAGGCCAGTGCCGACCAGCTACAGCAACAACTGGTTGCCATCGAGGCAAGCGGTGATGCCACCGTCGAGGATCAGGTAGTCCAGCTCAACGGCATCATCAGCCAAACCCGCACCCTGCTGCTGGGCGGCCTGTTGCTTAGCCTGATGATGGTCACCCTCTGTGGCTTCTGGCTGACCCGCAAGCTGGTCACCCCGCTGCTGCAAGTGGACAAACGGATGCAGGATATCGCCGCCGGCGAGGGGGATCTCAACGCCCGCATCAACCTGCAGCGGGATGACGAGATAGGCTCGCTGGCCAACAGCGTGGATCGCTTCATCGAGAAATTGCAGAAGATGATCAGCTCCACCATGGACAACAACCGGCACATCAGCGAACACGTTCACACCTCGGTCAACCGGGTGGAGGCGATCAGCCAGAGCAGCCGCCAGACCGCCGAACATGCGCTGGCCCTGCATCAGGACAGTGAACAAATGGTACAAGTCGCTACCGGTATTTCTGACAACTGCAGCATGGCGGCCCACAATGCCAACGAGGTGCGCCAGCTAACCACCGAAAGTAGCCAATATGTCGCCTCTGCCAGTGCGGGCATGCAGCGGGTGGTGCAGGAGGTGGGCGAGTGCGCCATCGCCATCAACGCCCTCAAGGAGCAGGCGGGCCAGATCGGCCAGATCATCTCCACCATCAGCGAAATCTCGGAGCAGACCAACCTGCTGGCCCTCAATGCGGCTATCGAAGCAGCCCGCGCGGGGGAGATGGGACGTGGCTTTGCTGTGGTCGCGGACGAGGTGCGCACCCTGGCCAATCGCACGGCGACATCAAGCGCCGAGATCAGCCAGGTGATCAGCAGCATCCAGCAGCAGACCGAGAGCGCCTACCTGATGATGCAGCGCAACCTCAAGACGGTGGAGTCCGGCATGCAGGACTCCGAGAACACCAAGCAGATCCTGTTCAAGGTGGAAGGCGCCATCGACCAGCTGGCCGACATGGTGCAGCAGGTGGCCGTAGCCACAGGTCAACTGTCACACACCCTGAGCCACTCCTCTGACAAGGTCTCCGGCATCAGTCTGCAAGCCAGAACCGGCGAACAGGAGGCGCAGGAGTGCCTGCAGCTCGCCTCCTCGCTCCATCAAGCCAGCCTGCTGCAACAGCGCCTGCTCTCCCAGTTCCGAGTCTGACCCCCTCCAATAGCGAAGATGCCACTCCCTGCGAGTGGCATCTTTTTGTTACCGGTCGCTCATTCCTGCCGCCTTAACTTCCTCAACTTCCTATGGCCAGTTGAATAGCCAGACTCAGCATGATGATGCCGACCAGCAGATCGATCCCCCGCTGCACCCCTCCTCGCGCTAGCCAGGGCGCCAATGCGGCCGCTCCCAGCGCAAGCGAGTAAAACCACACCAGCGAGGCCAGCATGGCCCCCGCAGCAAAGGCCGGACGCAGGGACTCGCTCACCTGACTGCCAAGGGAGCCGAGCAGCATCAGGGTATCGAGATAGACATGGGGATTGAGCAGGGTGACCCCTAGCGTCATGGCCAGTACGCTTCTGGCTCTCATCCGTTGCGAAGAGTCGGCCAGTCCGCCCTCCTGTCCATGCCAGGCGCTGCGCAGGGAGCGAACCCCAAACCAGCCGAGAAACAGCACGCCGCCCCAGGTAAGCAGCATCATGCCAATCGGGCTGGTAGCCAGCAGATTGGCTCCGCCAAATACCCCTATAGCGATCAGAATGAGGTCGCAGAAACTGCAGAGTGTGGCGCTCAGCAGATGGTGATTGCGATGGATGCCTCTGCTCAGCACAAAGGCATTCTGGGCGCCGATGGGGATGATCATGGCAAGACCTATGGTGAAGCCTTGCAGGGTCGTGGTCAGCAGCATGGAAAGTTCCGTTCGAAGTGATGAATGAACGGCACTATAGCGAGCCCTGTTCCCTCTTAGAAATTCATTGATTTACTGGTTCATTCATTTTGCTAATGATGAAGCTTTTCTATTCAATCCCTTGTCAATTACCGGATCTGACAATTGTGACCCTCATACAGCAGCAGGAGAATCTGTGGCATGTGAGACTCGGACTACTGCAACACTCGGGGAAAATTGGTGACCACCACCTGCTCCAGATTGGGCAACAGCAAGCCGGTCCCCACCCCCTTGGCAATGGCCTGGTAGCGGTTCATGGAGCCGGTTTTGCGGGTGACCTGATTGAGGTGGTAATTGACCGTGCGCTCCGTGATGCCGAGGATGCAGGCTATCTCGCAGGAGGTCTTTCCTTCGCTGGCCCAAAACAGACACTCGGTTTCGCGCTCGGTCAGGGGCTCTTTGCCCGCACTGTCCATCATGCTGAAACGCACCACCCGGATTGCGGCATCGAAGATGTAGTTCGACATCCATGAGAGGATCGGCGACGACTCCAGCAGCAGATCGCTCGAGGCCCGCTCGGACGTGATAAAGGAGAGGATCCCGTTCTCCCCGGCTGCACCGTGCAGGGGGAAGGAGATGCCATTGCGTAGCCCGAACTCGGCTGCCAGCCCCATCACATCCATGCTTCCCTCTTGCAGAAAACTGGCTCGCTCATCGAGGCGATTCCAGTAGATGGGCAGAGTCTGCTTGCGCGCCAGCTGGATCACCGGATCACATGCCAGCATGTTGTTTTCGGTGTAGGCCTGCACCCAGGAGTCAGGGCAGTGATTGAACAGCACCACCTTGGGTCTTTGCATCGACATCGGCAGGATCAGCGCGAAGCGGTAGTAGTCGTAGCCCATCCCGAGCGTGAAGTGACCGATCAGCTCGGCCAGACGGTTGCCATCCGTCACCGAAGTGAAATGTTCGAGATACTCAAGCAGTTGGTCTCTTTTCATATGAAAGCCCCCTTGGCCAGACATGTGATTATAACGGCGAATAGCAAGACAGAGGGCCCATAATGTTGGTTTTCAAAGGAAAATTGAGAGAGCATCCACGAAATGAGGTAGAGGAGGAACTCTATCGCTTTCGAAATCGCGTCTTTTCCGACCGGCTCGGCTGGGATGTAGAGTCCCATCGGGGACTCGAGCGTGACAGCTTTGATACGCCAGACACCCATTGGGTGCTGATCGAGGATAAACAAGGGCTGTGCGGCTGTATTCGCCTGCTCAACTGTGCCGATGCCTATATGCTGCCCACCATCTTCCCCACCGCCCTTGCCGGTGAAAGTGCACCACGCACCCCCGATGTCTGGGAACTGACCCGTCTAGCCATCGATGCCGGCCGTGCTCCGCGGATGGTCAATGGCGTCAGCGAGCTCACCTGCGTTATCTTTCGCGAAGTCTATGCCTTCGCCCATGCTCACGGGATCCGGGAGCTGGTCGCTGTCGTCAGCCTGCCGGTAGAGCGCATCTTTCGTCGTCTCGGACTGCCCATCGAGCGGCTCGGTCACCGCCAGACGGTGGATCTGGGGGCCGTGCGCGGGGTGGGGATCCGCTTCCATCTGGATGAACGTTTCGCCCGTGCCGTTGGCCAACCTCTGCTGGGCCACTATCAAACCAGCCACATTCTACTGCAGCAACCATCAAGGGCGCTGACAGCGCAGTCATAAAAAATCCCGGGAAAACAGACCCGGGATAAACAGATCGCTATGAGCCCGCAGGCTAACCCACGGATCAGCGGGCAGTATCCTCCCTCAACAACCTGATCACTACTGTCAGAAATCACAGCATAACGTCCCTGTCACCACTCATTGTTGTCCCCTGCCGAGTGACGTAGAGTCAGCCCAGAAGCAACGCAAGGGAGGGAAGATGAAAGAGCTGGACTACAAACTGCTGCGGGCGTTGGATGCGGTACTGCAGGAACAGAACTTCGAGCGGGCGGCCAAGTCGCTCCATATCACCCAGTCGGCCATCTCCCAGCGGATCAAGCAGCTGGAGCAGCAGTTTGCCGAGCCGCTGCTCATCCGCAGCCAGCCGCTGCAAGCGACCCCGCTCGGCCAGAAGCTGCTGGCACACTATCGTCAGGTCCACCAGCTAGAGCTGGAACTGGCTGGTGAGCTGGCTCCCGCCACACCACAAGCACCCATCCGGATCAGTATCGCCGTCAATGCCGACAGCCTGGCCACCTGGTTTCTGCCCTCGATTACTCCCTTGCTTGAGCAGCATCCCATCGAACTCAACCTGCTGGTGGATGACGAGTGCCGCACCCTCGACAAGGTGCGCGAGGGACAGGCCTTCGGCGCGGTCAGCCTGAGCCCCCAACCGCTGGCGGGTTGCTGTGTCGACGAGCTGGGTGAGATGAACTATCTGCTCACCGCCAGCCCGGCCTTTGTGGCTCGCCATTTTCCTCGCGGTCTGACCCGGGAAGCACTGGCCAAGGCACCGGCAGTAGCGTTCGATCAGCGAGATGACATGCATGTAAGCTTTATGAGGGAGCAGTTCGGGCTGGAGCCTGGCGGCTACCCCTGCCATACGGTTCATTCGTCGGAGGCCTTTGTCGCCATGGCCGAACAGGGAGTAGCCTACTGTCTTATCCCGGAATTACAGATCAGGAGACAACTGGAGAGTGGCTCACTGGTCAACCTCAGCCCAGAGCGCATCCTGACGGAGCGACTCTACTGGCACCGTTGGGTACTGGAAAAAGGGGTACACAAACAGCTCTCTTTACGGCTCATCGACTATGCCCGCAGCTCTCTGAAACCACGCTGATCAGGCCATTCACCTTGGCTTTGCAGGGCTAAAAACGTATAGTGCTGGGCGTTTCTTCATCAGGTCTCCACTCAGGTTCCCCATTTATGTTCCAAGACAATCCGCTGCTGGCCCAGCTCAAGCAACAAATCCGCGAAAACATCCCGAAGAAAGAGGGTGTGATCCGCGCCTCGGACCGGGGCTTCGGCTTTCTGGAGGTGGATGAGAAGACCAGCTATTTCGTGCCGCCTCCTTACATGAAGAAGGTGATGCACGGTGACCGGGTGACCGCCCTGATCCGCACCGAAAAAGAGAAGGAAGTGGCCGAGCCGGATACCCTGCTGGAGCAGTCCGTCACCCGCTTCGTGGCCCGGGTCAAGATGTTCCGTGACCGCCTCAACGTGGTTGCCGACCACCCGCTGATCAAGGATGCCATCAAGGCCCGCGTCAAGAAGGGTCTGGATGAGAAAGAGTTCAAGGAAGGTGACTGGGTGGTGGCGACCCTCAAGCGCCATGCGCTGGTCGACGGCAACTTCTCTGCCGAGATTATCCAGAAGATCGCCGCCCAAGAAGACCACAATGTGCCCTGGTGGGTGGTGCTGGCGCGCCACAATCTGGCCCAGGTCGAGCCGGCTGACTTGCCGGAGTGGAAGGTGATCGAAGAGGAAGAGCTGCCCCGTCGCGATCTGACCGCAGTCCCCTTCTTCACCATCGACGGTGCCAAGACCAAGGATATGGACGATGCGCTGGCCATCACCAAGCTGGACAACGGCTGGGAGCTGCTGGTTGCCATCGCTGACCCGACCGCCTATGTGGCCGAAGGGAGCGAGCTGGACAAAGAGGCCGCCCAGCGCGCCTTTACCGTCTACATGCCGGGCCGCAACGTGCCGATGATCCCACGCACCCTCTCCGACGAGCTCTGCTCCCTGAAAGAGGGCGAGGAGCGCAACACCCTGTGCGCCCGTCTGCTGATCGCCGAAGATGGTCTGCTGCTGGAGGAGACCGAGTTCTTCGCCGCCCGCATCTGCTCCCACGCCCGTCTCAACTATGACGACGTCTCCGACTGGGCTGAGCATGGCAAAGAGCTGGCTATCGACGCAGGTGTGCTGGCCCAGCTGCCGCTGATGAAGGCGATGACCGAAGCACGCATCGCGTGGCGCACCGAGCATGCGCTGGTATTCCCGGATCGTCCCGACTACGACTTCGAGCTGGGCGAGAATGGCGAAGTGCTGGCTATCCACGTCGAGCCGCGCCGCATCGCCAACCGCATGGTGGAAGAGTCGATGATCGCCGCCAACATCTGCGCCGGTCGCGTGCTGGGCAAGAGCGTCGGTTACGGCATCTTCAACGTTCACACCGGCTTTGACGAAGAGTCCCTCGACGGCGCCATCGACCTGCTGAAAAGCGCCGAAGCCCCGTTCGAGCGCGACGAGATCGCCAGCCTCTCCGGCTTCTGCGCCCTGCGCCGCTGGATCGACAACCTCGACACCCGCTGGCTGGATGGCAAGATCCGCCGCTTCCAGAGCTATGCGCTGATGTCCTCCGAACCGGGCGCCCATTACGGTCTGGGTCTGGATGCTTACGCCACTTGGACCTCCCCGATCCGCAAATACGGCGATATGGTCAACCATCGTCTGCTCAAAGCCGTCATCGCCGGCAAGACCCCAGGTGAGCGCCCGAGCACCGAGCTCACCGAGCACCTGACCGCCTGCCGCCGCCTGCACCGCATGGTGGAGCGTGACATCGGCGACTGGCTCTATGTTCGCTACCTGAAAGCCGCCGCTGGCACCGATCAGGTATTCAACGCCGAGATCATCGACGTGATGCGTGCCGGTCTCAAGCTGCGTCTGCAGGAGAACGGAGCAGTGGTCTTTCTGCCTGCCCGTCATATTCTCGACAACAAGGATCGGCTGGAGTGCAACTGGGACAACGGCCGCGTCTATCTGGACAAGACTGAGGTGGTCTACGAGCTCGGCCAGATCATCGAGGTCAAGCTGACCGAAGCGGTGGAAGAGACCCGCTCCCTTATCGCCAAACCGGCTGTGGATCTGGTACCGGGCCCGGCACCGGAAGCCCCGGTCGCCGAGAGCACACCTGCGGACGTAGCCCCCAAGGCTGAGTAAGCCGCACAGAGTCATCTGATCTGCACGAGAGCCCGCCATTGCGCGGGCTCTTTTTTTCCCCGCATCTGCCATACACGCTGCCACAAGTGGTGCCACTACGCACAGTTTTCGCTACAGTTGGCAGTAAAAGCAGTGAATGTTTCCACGCATAACGTGGAATGCAACCAATATGTGCGACACCTCTCCTTTCTGACATATTAATCAAAGAGAAATATGTTTGTACTCACTTGGGTACAATCCAAGGGATATTGGTATGCAGGAATGGGACCCGGAACACTTCACCAACTTCGCTCAGTTATGCGAAGTGAGCCTCGCCACCATCCGTGAAAAAACCGATGCCGAACGCCTCTACCTCTGGCTGAAAGCCCCCGAACCACAGCTCTACAGCTTTCAGCTCGATAAGGGGCTGACCAGACTGGCTCCTGCTCATCTCGAACAGCTGACCCTGCCCCACCATCTGCTCGACAAGGCGATGGGCAAGGGGCAACTGGTGATCGAGCAGATCTACCAGCCGCCGGACTCTGGTGAGAATATCGAACCAGCCCAGCAACGGCTACGCGCCTGCTTCCCCCTCAAACGCCATATGAGCCTGGAAGGGGTCATCTATCTGGAGACCCACCGCCGTATCGACCGCCTCTCTGCACGCCAGCGTCAGGGGATCCAGCTGCTGATCCACTATCTGACCGCCGAATTGAGCAACCACCTGCTATCCAGCCAGGTCAATCAGGAGCGGGATCAGCGGCTCCATACCCAGACCGATCTGGTGCAGAGTCAGGCGCTGCAGAGCTCTTTTCTCACCATGTTGCAGGCGCTGCACATGGTCAGCGTCACCCTCTCCCGCAGCCGCAGCGAGAACGATCTGCTGCGGGACGCCGTGCTTCTGGCCCGCAAGGAGCTGCAGTTCGATCGGGTCGCCATCTTCCTGATCGAACCCGATGGCAAGACCATGCGCGGCACTTGGGGCACCAGCGAAGAGGGAGAGCTGGTAGACGAACATGACTTTGTCAGCCCCATTCCGGAGCACCCCACGGTGCAGGAGGCGCTCAGGCGCAAGGACTACGTACTGGTGCTGGAAGATACCCCCCTCTACTACGAGAAACAGCAGGTAGGTCGTGGCTGGAACGCCATGGTCTCGCTGTGGGATGGCACCACTCCCATCGGCTGGATCGCCGCCGACAACCTGCTCTGTCACCGACCACTCAAGGCTTATCAGAGCGAGATTTTCAAACAGTACGCCGCCATCCTGTCACAGTTACTGATCCGCCAGCGCACCCAGGAGCAGCTGGAGCGGCTCAATCGGGCGCTGGAGGAGGCCAATCACCGCCTCTCCCTGCTCTCGCTGGAAGATCCTCTGACTGGTATCGTCAATCGGCGCCAGTGGGACATCACCATGCAACGGGAATGGGAGTGGGCACGGCGCACCCAAAATCCGCTGGCGGTATTGATGATCGATGTCGACGACTTCAAGGCCTATAACGATCACTTCGGTCATACCAAGGGGGATGAGTGCCTGCAGCAGGTAGCCCGAGTACTGCGGGAGGCCGAGCGACGCTCTACCAATCTGGTGGCTCGTTATGGCGGAGAAGAGTTCGTCATCCTGCTCTGCGCCCCCCAACCCGGTGAGGCCGAACAACTGGCCGAGAGGATCCATGATGGCCTAACCCGATTAAAACTGCCCCATCCCGCCTCGCGGGTTGCTGATTTCATTACGGTTAGCATAGGCTTTAGCTATCTGGTTCCCTCCCTGAACGAGGCATGGCAGAGTCTGACCGAACAGGCCGATCAGGCGCTCTACCACGCCAAGTCTCAAGGACGGGCGCGCACTCTGGCCTATCGGTGATCCCATGCTGTTGCGTCGTTATCCCATCTTCAATCGCCGCCTGGCCCTGGTGGCCTACGGCATCGATTATCTGCTCGGCTCACCGGACGAGTGGCCCTCGCTGGCACAACATTGCCGCCTGCTGGCACAAGGGCGCCAATATCTGGTGCCCTTCACCCACGAACAGCTCGATGAACAGCGCCCCCTGCTGTTTGATCAGGATGCGATCCCGCTGGTCGAAGCCTCCAGCGAACGGCTACCAGCTTCCTTTCCGGTGCTGGAACAGTGGCGAGACAGTCGACGCCGGCTTGCCGTACACGGGGTCAGCCGTGAGCCACGCTGGCTCGGTGCCAGCCGTCTGCTGGTATTCTGGATGGGCGAAGAGGGGATCTGCCAGCCCACCGAACACAAGCGGATGGCACTCGATATCGAAACCTGGGAAGACTTTCTCCCGCTGCGAGAGGCCGGAGTCGACTTCTTTGCCGGTGGTTTTCTCGCCCGCCCCGAGCTGGTCAATCAGCGGGCCAACCAGCCCGACATGGCACTTGTGCAGCAGATCCTCCAGCTCATCTGCCACGAGGAGTTCTCCTTTGCCCAGGTGGCCCGCCTGCTGGAGCAGGATGCCTTGCTCCCGGGCCAGCTACTCACCTATGTCAACGCCCCCGGCTTCGATCATGCCGCCCCCATCACCTCGGTTTCCCGCGCCCTCTCCTATCTGGGAGAGCAGGAGATTCGCAAGTTTGTGCTGATCAACGGCCTGGCCCGGGTAAGCCAGCATATGCCGGAGGCCTCTACCCGGATGGCCATCGCTCGCGGTCGCTTCTGTGAACTTATCGCCCTCACCGCCCTAGACAAACGCGAAGCAAGCTGGGCTTTTCTGGTAGGGCTGGTACTCGATGGTTCCCTGCTATCGGAGTCGCTGAAGGCCCACCTGCCCAACAACGTAAAACGAGCCATCGAGCGGCACGAAGGGCCGCTGTTCCACCTGTTCCAGCTGGTCAGGACCTATGAACAGGGCAACTGGGCCCTGCTGGAGCAGCTGGCACCGAAATACCAGCTCGACCCGACCAGACTCACCCCCGTCTATTTTCAGGCGCAAATGTGGGGGCAAGCGTTTCTCACCTGCTAGGTGATGGCGAGGCGGGGAGCCACTGGCTAGAATGGGCTCCCTTTTTTCAGAGACTGACCCGCACCATGACGCTTTCCGGATTCCAAGGCCTGGTCTTTGACCTTGATGGCACCCTGGTCGACTCCATGCCGCTGCACCTCGCCGCCTGGGAACATACCGCCCGTGAGTTTGGCTTTCGCTTCGATGCCGACTGGTTCTATGAACTGGGTGGCATGCCGAGCCGCAAGATAGCCCTGCTGGTGGCACAGGAGCAGCAGATCCCCCTCGATCCGCTCGAAGTCACCCGCTGCAAGACCGCCCACTATGTGGCCAACCTGCACAAGGCGACCGTCTTTCCGGCCATGCAGGCGCTGGTCGAGCGCTATCATGGCGTCATCCCGATGGGGATCGGCACCGGCTCGCCTCGCGTCAACGCCGAGGCAGTGCTGCGCAACACAGGGCTGGATCGCTACTTCTCCGTGGTGGTCACCGCAGACGATGTGGAGCTGCACAAGCCCAATCCGGACACCTTCCTGCTGGTCGCCAGCAAGCTGGGGGTCGAGCCATCAGGCTGTCTGGTGTTTGAAGATACCGGTATCGGGGTACAGGCCGGAGAAGCAGCGGGTATGCAGACCTGCATGGTCAAAGAGGGCAAACCAGTCGGCATAACGGCGTAGTGCGGAAAAAAATATCGCCCTGCAAGGGGCGATAACCGGAACCGGCTCTCATACGGGACATGAATGAAAATGAGAGCAGGTTCCGTCAGCCGCTGACGCAGGGCGCGTCAACGGGGAGTGCGGGGCAGACGATTACTCGTTGTTGCCGCCGCCCTGATTGTCGTCATAACGACCCGGCGCACCGTGGGGGCGCGGCGCCATGGAGACACGCGGCTTGCGAGCACGCTGGATATTCACCTGCGGACGGCCGGTGTGCATGGCGATGGTGGAGATCTTGGCCTTGTAGACCAGCTGCTGGTTGCCGTGTGCATCGGTCAGCAGCACGCTGTACTGGTCAAACCCGCTGATGGTGCCTTCCAGCTTGATGCCGCTCACCAGAAAGATAGCGACCTGACTGCGGTTCTTGCGCAACCAGTTGAGGGCAGAATCTTGCCCGTTCCCGAGGGAGAAGGCTTGCTCAATCGTGGAGTAGCTTGGGGATTCAGTTGTCATAAATTATTGTCCCGCGGAAAAAAAGTGGCGTTTGATTGTGCTAAATGGGCACTGGCTTGTCAAAGTCATTCTCACTCCCGCCAGCAATAGCGGCCTCCGGGGGCTGGTCGCTGACCAGCACAACTGCGATAATCGCCAGCTCTGGCTCCACCATGGGCCTTATCTGGGGTTTTATCTTGCATCCGGTTTCACACCAACACCACACCACCTATGTCCATGATGCCACTGCCTGCGAAGAGTGTGACCTGCTGATACCGGCCACACCGCTCGAGGTGGGACAGGCCAGCTGCTGCCCCCGTTGCGGACACACCCTGAGTCGCCACCTGCCACAGCAGGAGTTGCGGCCGATCTCCTACGGGTTCGCGGCACTTATCATGTTCGTGCTCGCCAATGCCTTTACCTTTATGTCCTTCTCGGCCAAAGGGGTGGGCCAGGAGATGACCTTTTTGCAGAGCATCACCACCCTGGTGGATGAGGGCTATCTGTTTCTCGGCGCGGTACTGAGCCTGACCCTGATCGGCCTGCCGCTGGTCTATATGGGCTCCATCATGCTGGTGCTGTGGCGGATCGATAAAGATCTGCACAGCAATGCCCTGCGCTCCCTCGGCCGTCTGCTCTGCCGGATCAAACCCTGGCTGATGGTGGATGTCTTTCTGGTGGGAGTGCTCATCTCGCTGGTCAAGCTGATGGGGATGGCCGACATCAAGATGGGGCTGTCATTCTGGGCTTTCGTCGGCTACACCGTGCTGCTCATCAAGATGATCTCCTCACTGGATCAGATGTGGCTGTGGCAGCGGCTGTTCGGCCCGACCGAGGCGCGGGAGATCGACCCGGAAGCGGGCGCGCTGGAGTCCGGTCTGGTGGGCTGCCATATCTGTGGCGCCCTGAGCGAGGTGGGCAGCCACAGCTGCTCCCGCTGCGGCGGCAAGCTGCATGCCCGCAAGCCGGGCGGCCTGAACCGTACCTGGGCGCTGCTGTTTACCTCCGCCATTCTCTACATTCCGGCCAACGTCTATCCCATCATGGATACGGTGTTTCTCGGTGATGACAGCCCCTCTACCATCCTCGGCGGTGTGGTGCTGCTCTGGGCCATGGGCTCATACCCCATAGCGGCGGTGATCTTTTTCGCCAGCGTGGTGGTGCCGCTGGTGAAAATACTGGCGCTATTCTGGCTTTGCTATATGGTGCAGCGCGGCAATGTCACCTCCCCCCTCGGCAAGCTCAAACTCTATCGCATGACCGAATTTGTCGGACGCTGGTCGATGATCGACGTCTTCGTGGTGGCCATTCTGGCGGGCCTGATCCGGCTCGACAATCTGATGACCATCTACCCCGGCCCTGCGGCCGTTGCATTTGCAGGTGTGGTGCTGATCACAATGGTCGCCGCCATGAGTTTCGACTCCCGCCTGATCTGGGATTTACAACAAGGAGAACGCGAACGTGAGTGAGCGTAAAAAAAGGTGGAAACCGGGCTCTGACTTTCTGAGCTCTGCCGCCGCAATCTGGATGGTGCCCCTGCTGGCGCTGTTCATCGGTCTCTGGATGCTGTTCCAGCACTGGTACTCCCAGGGCCCCAGTTTCACCCTGACAGTCGCCACTGCCGAGGGCATAGTCGCTGGCAAGACGGTGATCCGCTCCCGCGAAGTGGATGTCGGCCGCATCGAAGCCGTCGAGCTGAGCGATGACTATAGCCATGCCGTGCTGAAAGGACGGCTGACCAATGCCGCCTCCGGCATGCTGCGCGGTGACAGCCAGTTCTGGGTGGTCAAACCCAGAGTGGGCCGTGAAGGGGTGTCGGGTCTGAGCACCCTGCTCTCCGGCGCTTATATCGAACTCGCCCCCGGCAAGAAAGGTCGGGCGCGGGACGAATACGCCATGCTCGACAAACCGCCACTCGCCTCCCTCGATGCCAAGGGGCTGCGTCTCACCCTCAGCAGTCGCGACACCCGCGCGCTGGGAGAAGGCTCCCCCATCAACTATCAGGGCTTCACCATAGGTCAGGTGGAAGAGGCGAAGTTCCTGCCCGAGAAGAGCGAGATGCAGTATCAAATCTTCATCCACGCCCCCTATGACATTCTGGTGAGCAGCAACTCCCGCTTCTGGATGACCCCGGGCTTCGAAGTCTCCATGAGCAGCGAGGGGATGAAGGTGAAGATGGATTCGCTGGAGAGCCTAATCGATGGCGGCATTACCATGGGTCTGCCACCCGGCTGGGCACCTGGCGAGCCGGTCAAACAGATGGAAGGGTTCACCCTGTTCCAGGATGAGGCGAGCGTGCTGGCCGGTAGTCTGGATCAGTTCATCGACTACGTCTTCCTGTTCGATGACAACGTGGGTGGCCTGCACCCGGGCGCGGCGGTGCAGTATCGCGGCATTCGGGTCGGTACCGTCATCTCCGCCCCCTACCTCATCGAGGACAAGGGCGTGCAAATCTTCAAGAGCCGCCAGATCCCGGTGCTGGCTCGCATCGAGGTGCAGCGCCTCTCCCACCGCTATGCCAAGGCGGAGAAGGATCAGTGGCGTGCCCTGTTCGGCAAGCAGTTCAAGGAGGGGTTGCGTGCCAGCCTCAAGACCTCGAGCCTGCTGACTGGCGGCAAGATCATCGACCTCAACTTCTATCCGGACGCGCCACGTTTCGAACAGGCCAAGCTGGCCGGTTATCAGGTCTTCCCCACCGTGCAGGGCGGGCTGGATCAGATCGAGCGCAAGGTGAACCTCATCCTCGACAAGTTTGTCGACATGGACATGGCAACCACCCTGACCAAGGTCAACGGGTCACTCACCACCCTGGATGGCACCCTGAAGAACATCAGTGCAGTCAGCGCCAACCTGAACAAGCTCACCGCCAAGGATTCCACCCAGCAGCTGCCCGCCTCGCTCAACGAGAGCCTCAAGCAGTTGCAGGAGACCCTGCAGGCCTATGATGCCCAGTCGCAGACCAATCAGGACCTGCGCCAGTCGGTGCAGACCCTCAATCAGTTGATGCGCGAACTGCAGCCGCTGGTGCACTCCCTCAACGAGCAGCCCAGCTCGCTGATCTTCGATCGCGCGCATCCATCGGACCCTGAGCCCAAGCGAGGCAAACAATGAAAAAAGAGATCCTGACGCTGGCCCTGCTGGGCCTGCTGGCGGGTTGCAGCAGCCAACCAAGCCTGCACTACTACTCGCTCGATGCCGATAGTCAGCAACCCGTGACGGCCCCGGCCCAACCGCAGCACCAGCTGGTGCTGCGCCCGGTGGCGCTGGCCAGCCAGCTCGACCGGATCAGTCTGGTCTATCAGCTGGAAGGACAAGAGCTCCACTTCACCGAGTACCATCGCTGGGCTGGTGCGCTGGACGATCAGCTCAACCAGCTCACCCTCAATGGCCTCTCCACCCGCCTGCCGGGCTGGGTGGTGCGGCAGGATGGCGCCCGCAAGGGGCCGGTGCTGACCATTCTGGTGGAGCGCTTTCAGGGCCGTCATGACGGCAGCGCCGTGCTGAGCGGTCGCTGGCGCCTGCTGGCGGAAGATGGCACCGTGCTGCGCGATGCTCCCTTCCGTCAGGAGCGGGTACTGCCGGCCGATGGCTATAACGCGCTGGTGAACGAGCTGGGTCAGGGCTGGCAACAGCTGCTCGACCAAATCGCCGCCGAAGTGCGCCAGAGCGCCAGCTAATCGGCCATCCGCCGATTGCAGAGATAAAAAAACGACGCCAGCTGGCGTCGTTTTTTTGTGGGCAAGAGTCGGGGCGACTTATGCCTGGGCGGGCAGGCTCAGACGAGCCACCGCTTCCACATGCATGGAGTGCGGGAACATATCGACCGGCTGCACTTCGTCCAGCACGAAGCCCTGCTTGACCAGCCAGGCAAGGTCGCGGGCCAAAGTCTGCGGGTTGCAGGAGACATAGACCAGACGGCGGGGCGCCATGGCGACCAGGATCTGCAGCACCGCCTTGTCACAGCCTTTGCGGGGCGGGTCCATCACCACCACATCAGCGGTCACACCCTGGGCGTGCAGTTCGGGCATCAGCTGCTCCGCCTTGCCGACGTGGAATTCGGTGTGCTCGATGCCGTTGAGGGCGGCGTTGCGACGGGCATCGCTGATAGCGCTCTCCACCGACTCGATCCCCACCACCTTGGCGGCCTTGCCAGCCAGGAACAGGGAGATGGTGCCGATACCGCAATAGATGTCGAACACCGTCTCGTTGCCGGTCAGCTCGGCATACTCGAGGGCGCTGGAGTAGAGCACATCGGTCTGGGTCGGGTTGTTCTGGAAAAAGGAGAGCGGCGAGATCTCGAACTCGAGTTCGTGGATCTTGTCGCGGATCACCCCTTCGCCGAGCAGCACCCGGTTGGTGGCGCCCAGAATGCGGTTGGTGCGCTCATCGTTGATGTTCTGCACCAGGGTAGTGACCGGCAGATCGCTCAGGGCTGCCAGCAGCTCGGCTTCGAACGGTAACTCCTCGCCCAAAGTGACCAGCACCACCATCAGCTCACCGCTCTTGAAGCCCTTGCGGGTCATCAGGTTGCGCACGCAGCCGCTGTGGTTTACTTCGTCATAGGCGGCGATGTCATGCGCGCGCATCCAGTTGCGCACCCGGGCGTTGAGCTCGACATGCAGCGGATCCTGCACCGCACAATCATCGGCGGTGATGAGATCGTGAGAGTGCTTGCGATAAAAACCGATCTCGGCACCGGCGTCACAGCCACGCACCGCATATTGCGCCTTGTTGCGATAGGCGAACGGGCTTTCCATGCCAAGGATATCCTTGACCGGGGTGTCACCCAGCCCGGCCTGCTCCAGTGCGCTCTGCACCAGTGCCTGCTTGAGCTTGAGCTGAGCCGGATAGGCCAGCGGGCGTACCTGACAGCCACCGCACTCGGTGTTGGGGCAGAAATCGGCAACCCGATCTGCTGAAGGTTGGAGCAGCTCGGCAACCTTGCCGTGCAGATAGTTCGGCTTGACCTCGGTCAGCTCCACCAGCGCCTGCTCACCGGGCAGCAGACCTTCGACAAACAGGGGGCGATCGAACAGGCGTCCTTTGCCATCTCCTTTGTCGGTCAGTTCCAGGATCTCGATCTGGTGTTGATGTCCCACTAACGGCATGAGCGGCTCCAAAAGTACTAAAAATGGGGGGTGATGAACGCGGCAGAGCCATGCCCATCGAGAAAAGGTGGCAGAGTTTAGCGGAGATCCGGCCAAATTGCAGGCATAAAAAGCCTGCTTGTTGCAATGGTCATTGCCCCTGGCCATCTGCCGGGCGTGGCCACCTTTCGGGTTGCGGCAAATTTAGCCCTTGGGCCGCAACGCCCAGCCTGTTAAAATTCCGCCCTTGAAATTATCCTGGGCCCCGCGCCCGTTCTAGCTAAGGTCTACCGCGATGCGTACCAGCCAATATCTGCTTTCCACTCTCAAGGAAACCCCCTCCGACGCTGAAGTTGTCAGCCACCAGCTGATGCTGCGCGCCGGGATGATCCGTAAACTGGCCTCCGGCATGTATGCCTGGTTGCCAACCGGTCTGCGGGTACTGAAGAAAATCGAGAACATTGTTCGCGAAGAGATGAACAATGCTGGTGCCGTCGAAGTCTCCATGCCGGTGGTGCAGCCTGCCGAGCTGTGGCAGGAGTCTGGCCGCTGGGATGATTACGGTCCCGAGCTGTGCCGTCTGACCGACCGTCACAACCGTCCCTTCGTGCTGGGCCCGACCCACGAAGAGGTGATCACTGCGCTGGTACGTTACGAAGTGAACAGCTACAAGCAGCTGCCGCTCAACCTCTACCAGATCCAGACCAAGTTCCGCGACGAAGTGCGCCCCCGTTTCGGCGTGATGCGCGGCCGCGAATTCCTGATGAAGGATGCCTACTCCTTCCACATCGACAAGGAATCTCTGGTCGATACCTACGAGAAGATGCACGCCGCCTACTGCAAGGCGTTCACCCGCATGGGTCTGAACTTCCGTCCAGTGCAGGCGGATACCGGCTCCATCGGTGGTACCGGTTCCCACGAATTCCAGGTGCTGGCAGAGAGCGGTGAAGACTTGATCGCCTTCTCCGATAGCTCCGATTACGCCGCCAACATCGAGATGGCCGAAGCACTGGCACCGGCTGGTGAGCGCGCTGCCGCCACCGCAGCCCTGACCAAGGTTGCCACCCCGAACGTCCACACCATCGACGAAGTGGCTGCCTTCCTGAACGTGGCTCCGACCGCCATCGCCAAGACCCTGCTGGTACTGGCAGAGGAAGATGAGCACGGCAAGCAGGCCGTCATCGCGCTGGTACTGCGTGGCGACCACGAGCTGAACGAGATCAAGGCCGAGAAACTGGCTGGCGTAGCCAACCCGCTGACCTTCGCCAACGACGAGCAGATTAAAGCTGCCGCCGGTTGCGATGCAGGTTCCATCGGCCCGGTCGGCTTTGCCGGTCGCATCATCGTCGATCGCAGCGCCGCCCATCTGGCGGACTTCGTCTGCGGCGCCAACGAAACCGGCTTCCACCTGACCGGTGCCAACTGGGATCGCGACATCGCTTCTTACGAAGTTGCCGACCTGCGCAACGTGGTGGAAGGCGACCCGAGCCCGTGCGGCCAGGGCAAGCTGCTGCTCAAGCGCGGTATCGAAGTGGGCCACATCTTCCAGCTGGGTACCAAGTACTCCGAAGCGATGAAGGCGAGCGTGCTGAACGAAGCTGGCAAGTCCGTCACCATGGAGATGGGTTGCTACGGTATCGGGGTTTCCCGTCTGGTGGCTGCCGCCATCGAGCAGAACAACGACCAGTACGGCATCATCTGGCCGGACGCCATCGCCCCGTTCGAAGTGGCCATCGTGCCGATGAACATGCACAAGTCCGAGCGCGTGGCCGAGCAGGCACAACAGTTCTACGCCGAGCTGAAAGCCGCTGGTGTGGACGTGCTGTTCGACGACCGTAAAGAGCGCCCGGGCGTGATGTTCGCCGACATAGAGCTGCTGGGCATCCCGCACGCCATCGTCATCGGCGATCGCGGTCTGGACAACGGCGTGGTGGAGTACAAGTGCCGCCGCACCGGCGAGAAGCAGGAAGTGGCCATCAGCGACATCATCGCCATGCTCAAGGCCAAGCTGGGCCGTTAATTCCGCCCCTTACCTGAATAGAAAAGCGCGCCGTTTGGCGCGCTTTTTGTTTCTGTATGTTCTGACGACGGCAACCGGATGACAAGGCTCAGTCTCAGGGATTGCGACCGATAAAGAGGTCGGTCACGTGGCAGCTGCTTCTGGCTTCCAACGCATCGAGCATATAGGCCGCCGCATCTTCCGGGGTCATGAAGCCACTCGGGTCCACGTGATCCGAGTTGGCCCAGAATTCGCTGCGGATCCCGCTCGGATAGAGATTGACCAGCCGCAGTGGCGAGCCTTTCAGCTCGGCGCGCAAGGATTCGAGAAAGCCGCGCATCCCCCATTTGGAGGCGCAGTAGAGGCTCTCGTTGGCCTTACCCACCTGAGCGGCGGAGGAGAGCACATTGGCCAGCACTCCGCCTTTCTCACCGATAAGCCGCACCGTCTGCTGGGCCACCAGAATGGTGGAGATGAGATTGCTCTCCACCACCCGGCGGATCTGCTCGGCGGTGTAGACACCGACCGGGCCAAACTCGCCCACCCCGGCGCAGTGGATCACCATATCGGGCAGGCCGCCCCACTCCACCGCAGCAGCGAAGGCGACGTCAACCTCTTCATGGTGCGCCAGATCGGCGGCGATGCCGATCACCGCGCTGCCGAGCAGTTGCTCCTGCTCCTGCAGTCGCTGATAACGGCGCCCCATCATGGAGACCTGATGGCCCCGCTCAACCAGTCCGATAGTCAGCGCCCGGCCGAGACCGGAACCGGCACCTGTCACTATGATGTGGCCCATTATCGCTCCTCGTCGTCAGTCGACGGTCAGATTAGAAAGTGAATTCGCCGCCCATGAACCAGCCATCAACAGACTGGTCGATATTGGCGAAGTCGACCTTGGCTTCACGCCAGCCGGCACGCAGCTTGATCGGCATGGAGGAGAACTTGTAGGAACCACCCAGACGGTAGTCATAGTTGTCCGCATCGTGAGTACGCAGATCGCCGAAGAAGGCGATGCCGGTGCCCGGGATCTTCACTTCGCTGCCGGCATAGGCCATCAGGGTATCTTCGTTATAGCCCTTGCGACCGACATAGACCTGCTCGCCATCGTAGTGACGACCGGTCATACCCAGATCGATCTTGAACAGATCGTTGTTGAACAGACGGTAGTAGAGGCTCAGATCGTAGGCGGTCAGGTCGTTCTTGAAGTTGCCGCCGGAGGTGCTGAAATCGGAGACTTCAAACTTGGCGTTCGGCAGGAGGATGATGCCGTGTTCCAGTTGCAGATAGCCGTTCCAGTTGTAGCTGTCGTCATAGCTGCCATCAGCACTGGTGCCATAAGCCTGACCACTGCCCTTGGCGGCCCATACGTCGGCACCGGCGGCAAAACGCCAGTCGTCAGCGGCCATGGCACTCTGGCTGCACAGAGCCAGCACAAAACCGGCAATCAGCGTCTTTTTCATTACGTCACTTCCTCTTGCATACATGGAAAAGAGCACTATTTTACTCGGTGCAGCCAAAATACCCAGCGTCAATCCTGAACAAACGACGACAAATGTCAGTGCTTCATATGCTTCATCTCTGCCATCGGCTCAATCGGCTTCACCGGCAGTGACAGATCCAGCTGCTGACCATCATCCATGGTGAGGGTGAGCGGGAAAGGAGTCTGCTCGGAGAGCGTGCCCACCTCGAACAACATGATGTGCAGGCTGCCCGGTTTCAGCACCGCTTCGCCCTTGGCCGGGATCTCGATATTTTCGACCTGACGCATCTTCATCACGCCATTTTCGTGCAGGTGAGTGTGCAGCTCGGCACGACCCGCTGCAGCAGAGGCCGCCGCCACCAGCTTGACCGGCTGGTCGGCGTCATTCTTGAGCACAATAAAGGCGGCAGTGTTGGGGGAGCCCGGCGGCAACAGCCGCACATAACCGTCGACAGCCTCGACCTTGGCTAGTGCAGGCGCCGTCATACCCAAAACCAGCAGAGAATAAAACGCACGTTTAAACATGGTTGAAATCCTTTTATGATGTTGTTAAACGGCGCCAAGGTTACCCCAGCGGCAACCTTTTTTGCACCTTTCAATAACAAGGATTTAGACATGGCCCCCATTCTCATTGCCGAGCAGCAGGATGGCTTGCTCACCCTGACCCTCAACCGCCCCGACAAACGCAACGCTCTCAATACCGAGCTGTATAAGCAACTGGTGGCAGTGCTGCGAGAGGCGGCAGCCGATGAGGAGGTGCATGTCCTGCTGTTGCAGGGGCAGCAGGATTGCTTTACCGCGGGCAATGATCTGGCCGACTTTATGGGCAAAAGTTCGCTGGAGCCCGACGACCCCATACTGCAGTTCCTCCACACCCTTGCCGATTTCCCCAAACCCGTGATCGCCGCCGTGGCAGGCCCGGCGGTGGGGATTGGCACCACCATCCTGCTGCACTGCGATCTTGTCTATCTGGCGGATAACGCCCGCTTGCAGCTCCCCTTTGTCGAGCTGGGACTGGTGCCGGAGTTTGCCTCCAGCCTGCTGCTGCCGCGTCTGGTGGGGCACCTCAAGGCGGCCGAGCTGTTGCTGCTGGCCGAGGCGATGGATGCCGAGGAGGCGCTACGGCTCGGGCTGGCCAACAAGGTGGTGACGGCCGATGGAGTGCTCTCCTTTGCCCGCGAGCAGGGGCTGAAGCTGGCGGCCAAACCGCCCAGAGCGCTGCAAAAGAGCAAGGCACTGCTCAAGCAGGAGCTCAAACAGGCGGTGCACTTTGTCATCGATCTGGAGGCGCGCGCCTTCGCCCAGGCACTGCAAGGGGAAGAGGCGCAGCAGCGCATCGCCCAGAAACTCCAACGGCGAGGCTGAGCTGCCGCTCAACGCAAGTCAGTTGAGTCGAAAACGGCCGATCAGCTCGCAGCCCTGCACCTTGTCCTGCAGCTGGATCAGCCGGGCAATTTCCGGATTGGGGTGGCGCTTGAGAAAGGCGAGCAGGGCCCCACGGCAGCAACCCAGCTCGCTGATCAGTGCCTCGCACTCCCGGTTGGGGCATTGTGGCACCAGCGCCGTCACCAGCTCGGAGGCGAGCTTCAGGTAGCGCAACTCGTAAGTCGGCTCATCCATCGCCCGCCAGAAGTCGGCCAGCCGATGACAGGTGGCGACCCGCATGGTGGCCAGTTCGGGCAGCTCGACCTGGGTCATCTCGTAAACATCCCCCAGCGCCTGCTGATAAAAGCAGATCGCCGCCCCCAGCGAACCGGCCTGCCAGGCACGCTCCGCCTCCAGCATGTATCGTTGCCAACTTTGCGGTGTCATCTCGCTCTCCCGAGTCCGTCATGGTGGGAGTGTTATCATGGCTAATTGAGAATAAATATCAACCAGAGGGTTAGTGCAGGATCTCTGCGCAACCTTGGCAAACCCGGCGCCCGACCTTATGATCGTGCCCTTCCCCCCTTCTTTGGAGCCCCACAATGCGACCACGCCTTCCGCAGATGCTGGGCTGCTCCCTGCTCTGCGTGCCCCACATGCTGGTCTGGATCTATTAGCTGCGCTCACGCGAACGCAACCCATCCGATCCATTCAGCAAAGGAGTACCAACATGAACCCCTGCCAACACTGGTCGCAGGTCGAATACCTGCACCTGACGGTGACCAACCCCAATATCTGCCTCAAGGGACAGCACAGCTACTACTCGGGTGCCTGGGATGGCCCCTTCGAAGAGGTGGCGGTGCGCTACCTCCATGGCGATCCCTTCAGCCGCAGCCCGGACACCGGCTGGGAGCCGCTCTGGCATATCGACCGGCTCCATATCGGCGACTATGTGCAGATTGCCGCCGGGGTGAAGATCATCATGGGGGGCAACCACACCCACAACACAGCCTTCATCAGCACCTATCCGTTCGCCGATCTGGCAGCGCTCCAGCGCAGCTACCGCCCCGCAGGCGATACCCGCATCGGCAACGATGTCTGGATCGGCATGGAGGCGATGATCATGCCCGGCGTCACCATCGGCGACGGCGCCATCATCGCCGCCCGCTCGCTGGTCAATCAGGATGTGCCGCCCTATGCCATGGTGGCGGGCACCCCAGCCAGGGTGGTGCGGATGCGCTTTGGCGAGGAGGAGATTGCCCGGCTACAGGCCCTCGCCTGGTGGGATTGGCCGGATCAACAGGTCAACGATCTGCTACCGCTGATCCAGCAAGGTGACGTCGCCCTGCTTGAACAGGCGGCTGCCCACTGGGCGGAGCGCCATGAGTGACTACCGCTAACCAGTAGCTGACAGCATAAGAGCGACCCCAGGGTCGCCCTCTTTTATCTCCGGCATGCTCTGGACGCCGTCATCGCACATCCACTCACTGCGCGCTTTTGGACTGGTTGAGGCTGCACTGCTTGCCGGGATAACCGGGTAGCTCCTTGGCATCGCTGCCGCAGGCGAGCCGTTTGGCCTGTTGCAGGCGGGCCGCCAGATTGGCGCTGTCCACCGGCATCCATTGCATCTGCTTGCCGAGCCAGCTGGCCCAGGCAAACTCGACGAAATAGACCCGTTTGTCCTTGCGAAAGTAGCCCGCATTCTGCAGCAGTCCGGCGAGGGTGCGATAGGGGTAATCAGGCAGCTTGTCGATGCTGGTCGGCAACTGCTCCGGGGTCAGCGGCTGTCCCTTCTCATCCTTGAGCCAGGCCCAATGATTGTTCTGCATCTGGCTCCAGAAGTTGGCTTTGTCCTGCAGACGGCCAATCACCTTGACCCGGGCATCCTTGACGCCCTGCTGCCACAACGCCTTGGTGAGATGGTGCCTGTCCACCAGCCAGTAGCTGCCATCCGGCGCAATCACCACGGGGATCTCTTTCTTTTTCATCAACTTGTCGAGCTGCTTTGCGCTCATGTCCGCCAATGTGGCCTGGGTCTCATCGACCTGGATCTGGCCGACGCCCCCCTGAGTCGGGTGCAAGGCATCGATGCCGATCTCGCACCAGTTGCCCACCGCCGTGTCGCTCTGGCACGGGGCCAACGCCCAGGCACCCTGGCTCAACACACAGGCCAGCACTAACCATGCTTTCATCGTTTGACACTCCTCACCACATTGAACTGCACAGACGCCGGGAACGCTCTTCTACCCCGATTGGGAGTGAGAGTCGAATGCTGGCGGTCAGACCAGCAAACGGGATATCATGATTTCCCATCTGTCGGCGATATTTTCTCGCCGAGTTTTCTCCCCGCTTCACACTATTTGAAGGATCCGACCCATGAAAGGATGGAGCCCCTTGCTGGCCCTGCTGGGCTGTGCTGCTGTCCAGGCTGCCGATATTCCCGCCGGAACACAACTCGCCGCCGAGCAGATTGTCGTTCGCCACCTCAAGGATGAACCTGCGAGCCTGAGCCCGCTCAAGCTGGTCGGCCTGCCGGAGTTGCAGGTACTACGGGATCTGTTCGAGGGGCTGCTGACCCAGGGGCCGGATGGCAAACCGGTTGCCGGAGTGGCGGCCAGCTGGGAGAACAAGGGCAACCAGTTCTTTACCTTCCATCTGCGCCCGGATGCGCGCTGGTCCAACGGCGATCCGGTCAAGGCCGGCGACTTCGTCTACGGCTGGCGCAAACTGGTCGATCCGAAAGAGGCGGCCACCTTCGCCTGGTTTGCCCAACTGGCCCGTTTCGACAAGGTGGACGAGATAGTAGCTAGCAAATTGCCTGCCAGCGAGCTGGGGGTCAAGGCCCTCGATGATCACACCCTGCAGGTGACCCTCTCCCAGCCGGTGCCCTACTTCCTGAACCTGCTGAGCCACCCCAGCCTGTCGCCGCTCCATCAGGCCAGCATCGAGCAGTACGGCAACCAGTGGACTCAGCCCGGTAAACTGGTGGGCAACGGTGCCTTTGCGCTGAACCATCGGGTGGTCAACGAGAAGCTGGAGCTGACCCCCAACCCTTATTACTGGGATCGGGCACATACCGTATTGACCAAGGTGATCTTCATGCCGATCAATCAGGAGAGCGCGGCCACCAACCGCTACCTGGCTGGCGATCTGCATATCACCGAATCCTTCCCCAAGGAGCAGTACGACAAGCTGAAGCAGCAGATCCCGAATGAGGTCTATACCCCGGATCAGCTCGGCACCTACTACTACGCCTTCAATACCAAACAGGCGCCACTGAACGATGTGCGGGTGCGCAAAGCGCTCTCCTACACCATCGACCGCGCCCTGATCGCAGACAAGGTGCTCGGCACTGGCGAGAAACCGGCTTATCACTTCACTCCGGATGTAACCGCCAGCTTCACCCCAGCCGCCAACCTGCTCTCCACCAGCAGCCAGCCGGAGCTGGACAGCAAGGCCAAGGCCCTGCTCAAGGAGGCCGGTTACGGCCCGGGCAAGCCACTCAAGCTGACCCTGCTCTACAACACCGCGGAAATTCACAAGAAGATGGCGCTGGCCATCGCCAGCATGTGGAAACAGAAGCTGGGCGCCGAGGTCGAGCTGACCAATCAGGAGTGGAAAACCTATCTCGACAGCCGCCAGAGCGGTCAGTTCGAGGTGATCCGCTCCTCCTGGGTCGCTGACTACAACGACCCGTCAGCGTTCCTCGGCCTGTGGGGCTCCCGTCACAGCGGCAATATGGCAGGCTTTGCCAATGCCCGTTATGACCAGCTGCTGGCAGAGGCGGCCAGCACTCAGGATGCCGCCAGCCGCAGCAAGCTGTTTGGCGAGGCGGAAGCGATCCTGCTGGATCAGGCCCCTATAGCCCCCATCTACCAGTACACCAATGCCCGCCTCATCAAGCCATGGCTCAAGGGCTACCCCATCAACAACCCGGAGGATGTGGCCTACAGCCGCCAGCTGTACCTGATCAAACACTGACACCGGCCACAACGATGCGAGGCCCCGCAGGGCCTCGCTATTGATACTGTTAACACCCCGATTTCCAGCCTAAAATGCCGCCCCTTCTGTTCAATTAATCTTCAATACCCAGTCAGACATGCGTTATTTGATACTGCTCTCGTTGTTGTGGACCCTGCCTGCACAGGCCAACAGCGAATCCCAATGCCAGCAAGAGTTTGTCGGCTGGATGCTGCATCAGCAGCAACAGTTCAGTGATCGCAAGTCTGACAAGATGGAGCGACGCCGGGCCGAGCGGGCCATCGATCTTGCCCGGCAGGAGTACGACAAGCAGGCCAGCTTCTGCAAGACCATGCAGCTTGTTCGTGAATACAAAGATGGCGATCCACGTTTTACTCCGCGCCCCGGAGAGATACACGACTACAGTACGACTTCTGACAACACATCAGGGTGACCCTGACCAGAAAAACCAAAAGCGCGTCGATTGACGCGCTTTTTGTGGTTCTTGCCCTGACAAAGCGGCTTATTCGGCCGTCTCGCTGCTGGCAAACTCCGGCACCTTGGCCATGGCATCCAGCACCACCTGAATACCGGCGCCCGGTTTGCAGGCGTTCTCGCTCAGGTGGCGGCGCCAGGCGCGAGCCCCCTGCATGTTCTGGAACAGCCCCAGCATATGGCGGGTCATATGGGAGAGGTAGTTGCCCTTGGCCAGCTCCTGCTCGATATAGGGCAGCATCATCCGCACAACCTCGTGGCGGCTCGGCACGGCGTTGTTCTGGCCGAACACCAGATTGTCCACCTGCGCCAGAATGTAGGGGTTCTGATATGCTTCACGCCCCATCATGACGCCATCGACGTGTTGCAGGTGCTCCAGAGTCTGCTCCATGGAGGTGACGCCGCCGTTGAGGGCGATGGTCAGCTCCGGGTAATCCTGCTTGACCCGATAGACGCGGGGATAATCGAGGGGCGGGATCTCGCGGTTCTCCTTGGGGCTCAGGCCGCTCAGCCACGCCTTGCGGGCATGGACGATAAAGGTATCGCAACCGGCATCGCGCACCTGTTCGATAAAGGTCTGCAGAAATTCGTAGGAGTCCTGATCGTCGATGCCGATACGGGTCTTCACCGTCACCGGAATATCGACCACATCGCGCATTGCCTTGACGCAGTCCGCCACCAGCGCTGGTTCGCCCATCAGGCAGGCGCCAAAGCGACCGTTTTGCACCCGATCGGAGGGGCAGCCGACGTTGATGTTCACCTCGTCATAGCCGCGCTCCTCGGCCAGCTTGGCACAGCGCGCCAGATCGGCCGGATTGCTGCCCCCCAGCTGCAGGGAGATGGGGTGCTCCTGCTCGCTGTAACCCAGATAATCCCCCTTGCCGTGGATGATGGCGCCGGTGGTCACCATTTCGGTATAGAGCAAGGTCTGGCGGCTCATCAGTCGATGAAAGTAACGGCAATGCCGATCAGTCCAGTCCAGCATGGGGGCGATGGAAAAACGCTGCGCCTGCATAAAAATCATCCGGGTTGGCTAAAGAAAGGGGCGGATTTTATCACAACGTGAAGCAGCCCCAGAAAATGAATTTTGTCGCCGCGCCATGCGAGGCCCTGTGATAGTATCCGGCTAATAGAAAGGGTATCTGCGCGATCATGAATCAAGACCAACTTTTACAACGAGCCGAGCGACTCTGTATACAGCGAGGGATCCGCTTCACCCCGACCCGACGTCAGGTATTTCGCCTGCTGGCGGCACACGGCAACGCCATCAGCGCCTATGATTTGTTGGCCCAGCTGCAACAAACCGAAGCCAATGCCAAGCCGCCAACCGTCTATCGGGCACTCGATTTTTTGCTCGAACAGGGCTTTGCTCACAAAGTGGAATCGCTCAACGCGTTTATCTTCTGCTGCCACTTCGATCACGCTCACCCGATGCAGCTGCTGATCTGCGACGAGTGCGGGGATGTGGTCGAACTTCACGATAGTGCAATAGATAGCGCGTTTTCCGAGCAGGCCCACTTGCATGGCTTTACGATTACCAATAAGACAATAGAGGCACATGGCCAATGTGCTCGCTGTACGCCCACTGTAGGAAGTCATCATGAAGGCTGATTTTGTAAATCCGTTCCTGCTATCTCTGCTCAATGTGCTCTCGACCATGGCACAGCTGGAACTAAAACCGGGCAAACCGAAACGCAAGATGGATGAGCTGGCGCGCGGCGACGTCTCCGGTCTGATCGGCATGGTCGGCCCGCAGACCCGCGGCTCCCTCTCCATCAGCTTCGAGAAGGGGCTGGCGCTGGAGATCATGCGTCGCATGCTGGGGGAAGCTCCCGCCTCCATCAATGAAGAGGTGACCGACATGGTCGGTGAAATCACCAACATGGTGACCGGCGGTGCCAAGCGGATGCTGGGCGAGAAGGGCTACGAGTTTGACATGGCGACCCCCATCATCGTCTCCGGCCCCAACCACACCATCACCCACAGGGCCGATGGCACCAAGATAATGATGCCGTTCGAATCCGATTTCGGTCGCGCCACTATCGAAATTTGCTTCGAGTAATCCTATGTGGAAAGCATTGAAATGGATTTTCATCTGCTGGGCACTACTGTTGATCCTGTCGGACATTCAGATCAGCACCTCCCTCTACAAGTACGAAGATAACCGGGTTCTCATCAACTTCCCGCGCTGGGAAACCAAACAGCCCTGGGGCACCTTCGAGTGGCATGCCGGACGGGTAGAAACCCACTGGTATGGTCTGGATGGCAAACCCAAGCCGGCAGGCCCGCAAATCTGATCCGGTAACGGATCCGGCAGAAACAGAAGAGGCCAGCAGATGCTGGCCTCTTTGCTATCTCGTTGATCCTGAATCAAGCCGCTTCGGCAGCCAGCTTTCCGTTCGGTCGCATCAAGATGCCAACGATGCAGGCCAGCAGAGTTGGCAGCAGCCAGGCAAGTCCCTTGTCGAACAGCGGCAGGAAGGCAAAGCCGTCCATAGCCATACCAGCAGCGCCCAGTCCGTCCAGACAGCCAAACAGAAAGGCGACCAGCAGCACGCCACGAAACGCCAGCCGTGGCTGGGCAAACCACCCTTTGAGGAAGGTCACCAGCACCAATGCAATGGCAACCGGGTAGATGGCTACCAGCACCGGGATGGAGAGACTGATAAGCTCACTCAGCCCCACATTGGCCACCAGCGCGCAGAGTGCCCCCAGCAGCATCACCCACTCGTGGTAAGCCCAGCCAGTCAAACCTTGGAAATAATCGGCTCCGGCACAGAGTAGGCCTACTGCACTGGTAAAACAGGCCAGAGTGATGATGGCCGCCAAAATAAGCTGCCCAGGCTGACCAAACAGGCTCAGGACGTAGGCATTGACGATGGCACCGCCGTTGCTGATGTCGCTCGCCACCCCACCGGCACTGTTGCCAAGCTGGAAAAGGGAGAGATAGACCGCCGACAACCCGACCGCCGAGATCAGGCCCGCAATGGTGAGGTATTTGAACTGGCTGCGATAATCCTCGATCCCCTTCTGGCGCAGCAACCCGATGATCAGGGCGCCAAACATCAGGGATGCCAGGGTATCCATGGTGTTATACCCCTCCAGCATCCCCTTGGTGAGCGGAGCGCTGATGTAGTCACCGCTGGCATCGGGCATGGTACCCTGTGGCGCGATAAAGACCCCGACCGCCAGAATGAGCAGCATCGCCATCAGGGCGGGAGTCAGGTACTTGCCAACCGCATCGAGCAGTTTGCCCCGATCGAGCGCCACCATGATCACCAGCGCAAAGAAACTCAGGGTGTAGATCAGCAGCCCCTCATGACCGGCATCGCCGAGCCAGGGCTTGAGCCCCATCTCGTACGCGACCAGACCGGTGCGGGGAATGGCAAAGGCGGGCCCCATGATGATATAGATGGCGATGGCCAGCGCGGTCGCCGCCCCGGCGGGCAGATAGCGGGTCATTCCGGTCCAGCCACTCGCGCGGCCCCCCGAACTCCCCTTGGCAACCGCAATCAGGGTGATTAACGGCAGCCCCACCGCCGTCAGTAGAAAACCGCACATGGCGGCCAGCAGATGCTCACCAGCCATAAAACCCGCAAGCGGCGGAAAAATGATATTGCCAGCCCCCAGATAGAAGGCAAACGTCATAAACCCCAGTCCGAATACGTCGGACAACTTCAATGATTTCGTCAAACCCACCCTCATCTGCCTTATCAGCTTGTTATTGATTGCACCCACTGCCTGGCAGATAACCGGTAACAATGTCTCTTGCTTCTCTCTCGTACGGATACCGGACAAGAATTGCGCATTCAGCATAAAGAAAAGGAATCAAATCTCAATATCAAATTAATACATTGAAACAATTTGAACAAATAGAATTAATCACCAACAAGTTTGCCATTCTCAAAATGATGTAAAGAGAGATTGAGCAAAGAGGCGAGAACAGGCAGCAAAAGCGCGGAACAGGCAAGCGTCACCGGCAGTGACCATCACAACCCTGCAAAACACAATGCAGAGTGACGGAAAGCAAAAGAGCCTGCACGGGGCAGGCTCTTGGCAATATCACATCGGGCGTGATCAGGCAGCTTCGGCAGCCATCTGTGTCGGACGCACCATCACGCCAACTACGCAGGCCAGCAGGGTCGGCATCAGCCAGGCGAGGCCCTTGTCGAACAGCGGCAGGAAGGCAAACGCATCCATCTTCATGCCGGCAGCACCCAGACCATCCAGGCACCCGAACAGGAAGGCAACCATCAACACGCCACGGAACACCAGACGGGGACGGCCGAAGTAACCCTTCAGGAAGGTGACCAGCACCAGCGCCACGGCAACCGGATAGATGGCAACCAGCACCGGAATGGAGAGGCTGATCAGCTGGCTCAGGCCCACGTTGGCCACCACGGCACAGATAACGCCCAGCAACACCACCAGCTTCTTGTAAGCCATGCCGGTCAGATTGTGGAAGAAATCGGAACAGGCGGAGATCAGACCGACTGCAGTGGTAAAACACGCCAGAGTGATGATGGCCGCCAGAATGAACTGACCCGGCTGACCAAACAGGCTCAGTACGTAGGCGTTGACGATGGCGCCACCATTGCTGACATCCGTCGCCACACCGGCTGCCGTGTTACCCAGCTGGAACAGGGAGACGTACACCACGCTCAGACCAACGGCAGAGATGAGGCCGGCAATGGCCAGATACTTGAACTGGCTCTTGTAATCGTTGATGCCTTTCTGGCGCAGCAGATCGACGATCAGGGCGCCAAACATCAGGGACGCCAGGGTGTCCATGGTGTTGTAACCTTCCAGGATCCCTTTCACGAAGGGGCTGTTCTGATAGTCACCGGACGCGTCAGGCATGGCGCCTTGCGGCGCTACGAATACCCCGACCGCCAGAGTCAGCAGCAGCAGCATCAGTACCGGAGTCAGGTATTTGCCGATGGCGTCCATCAGCTTGCCCTGGTTCATGGAGACCAGAATGGCCACACCAAAGAAGATCACGGTATAGGCCGCCAGACCCGCTTGCCCCATATCACCGATGAACGGCTTGAGGCCCATTTCGTAGGCAACCAGACCGGTACGGGGCGCGGCAAAGGCCGGGCCTATGATGATATAGATGGCAACGGCCAGCGCAGTCGCAACACCGGCAGGCAGCAGTTTGGTCATGCCAGCCCAACCGTTACCGGCTTTCGCCACGGCCAGAATGGTTACCAGAGGCAGGCCCACGGCAGTGACCAGGAAGCCAAACATCGCCAGGGAGAGGTGCTCACCAGCCATGTAACCGGCCAACGGCGGGAAAATGATGTTACCGGCGCCCAAGTAGAAGGCGAAGGTCATAAACCCTAATCCGAGTACATCGGACAATGTGAGTGATTTCGTCAAGTTCAACCTCGTCTGTCTTGTAGATTATTGCTTGTTATAGTTTTTATCGGTCGCTGACCGGGTGTGTTCAGGGGGTATAAAAAAAGAGCCCCGCATGTTTTTTCATCGCAACCAGTGGTTTTAGCTGGTCTGGAGCGGGCGCTCGATCTGGAACCAGCATAATGGCGTGAAAAAATAGTTCAAGACGAAATTTACATCTTCAAATAGAAGGGGTTGGTCAGTTGGATATATCTGTCGGAATAGGCCCCATCAGCAGAATGGATCACAATTTCACCCCTCTCACACCTGTTTAATCCTCTGCCAAGTAGCAATAAAACACGATTTGCCTCTTTACCCTCTCTGGTGATAACAGCTGTATAACAAATGCCATGCAGATCATAATTCGCCGAAATGCATAAAATTTCATCGGCCATCGCCGTCGGCAGCACCAGCGCCACCTGCCCGTTCGGGCTCAACAAACGATTGCAGGCCGCCAGTAATGCGGGGCTGTCGAGGGCGCCGGTATGGCGGGCCAACGCCCGCGCCGGATCGCTAAATGACTGGCCTGCCACGAAATAGGGAGGGTTGGAGACGACAAGATCGTAAGGGGCGGCCTGATAATCCTGAATGGCACTCTCTATGATGGTCACCCGATCTGCCCAAGGAGAGGACGCCGCATTCTCCCGCGCCTGGCTGGCCGCATTAATATCCAGCTCGACCGCATCAAGACGGCAGTCAGATCTGCTGCGCTGGGCCAGCATCAGGGCGATCAGGCCGCTGCCGGTGCCGATATCGAGCACTCGACGCGCCTGTTCGACCGGCGCCCAGGCACCGAGCAAAATGCCATCGGTACCCACCTTCATGGCGCAGCGATCGTGATTGATATGGAACTGTTTGAAGGTAAATCCGCGACTACGTCCCATCTGGCCCCCGTCATCTGCAAAAATGGTGGGCGATTATAGCGGCTAAGACACACTCACCAATAGGAGCCGACGAGATAATCGCCTATAATCTGCCGTTTCCTTAATGACCGAGTATTGCCATGAGCCAGTCCTTTGATGATTTCGACCTGCACCCAGCCCTCAACCGGGCCTTGGCCGAGATGGGATTCACCCGCCCCACCACCATCCAGCAGATGGTGCTGGAGCCAGCCCTGGACGGCCGCGATATTCTGGCATCCGCTCCGACCGGTACCGGCAAGACAGCCTCCTTCCTGCTGCCGGCACTCCAGCACCTGCTGGACTTCCCGCGCCGCAAGCCGGGCCCCTGCCGCATGCTGATCCTGACCCCGACCCGCGAGCTGGCGCTGCAGGTGACCGCCCACGCCAAGGCGCTGGCGGCCCATACCAACCTCAGCATCGAAACCATCATCGGCGGCGTCAGCCATGAAGAGCAGCTGCCTGCCCTGACCAAGACCACCGACATAGTGGTGGCCACCCCGGGCCGTCTGCTCGAGTACATCGAGAAAGAGGAGTTCGAGAGCCACGACATCGAAGTGCTGGTGCTGGATGAAGCGGACCGCATGCTGGACATGGGCTTTATCAAGGATGTGAACCGCATCGTGGCCGAAGCGCGCTACCGCAAGCACACCATGCTCTTCTCCGCCACCCTGGAAGGGGCCGGCCTTGAGAAGTTCGCCAACGAGATCCTCAAGGATCCGGTGGAGCTGCACGCCGAGCCGCCCCGCAGCGAACGTCGCCCCATCACCCAGTGGATCCATCTGGCCGATGACGCCACCCACAAGCTGGCGCTGCTGACCCATATCCTGAAAGATCCGGAAACCCAGAAAGCCATCATCTTCGTCAAGACTCGCGAGCGTCTGGCGGAGCTCTCCGGCCAGCTGCAGGCTGCAGGTATCTCCTGCGCCTGGATCCGTGGCGAGATGGAGCAGAGCAAGCGTATCGAGTCGATCCGCAAGTTCCACGAAGGGGAAGTGCCCTTCCTGATCGCCACCGACGTCGCCGCCCGTGGCATCGACCTGCCGAACGTCAGCCATGTCATCAACTACGACATGCCCTACGGCGCCGACGTTTACGTTCACCGTATCGGCCGTACCGGCCGCGCCGGCAATCGTGGCTGCGCCATCAGCCTGGTGGAGGCCCACGACATGGCGATGGTCGCCAAGATCGAGCGCTACACCGAAGAGCGCCTCAAGCGCCGGGTGATCGACGAGCTGCGCCCGAAACATAAAGAGGCGCGGGTACCGGTGAAGAAGAAAAAGCCGGTCGACAAGAAGAAGTCCGCCAAGAAGAAAAAGAAGAAGTGATCGCCTGGCGATAAAGAGAAGGGCCATCCCGCGGGATAGCCCTTCTGCATTCTGCATCACTCTGACGAGTGGTTATGCCGCCACTCTGCGCATTCCCATATGGGGGATATCATCTTCGAGATAGCCTTCCCCTTCCGCCACAAAACCGTGCTGGCCATAGAAGCCCTGCAGATGGGCCTGCGCCCCCAGCCAGATGCTGTGGGTCGGCCAGCGTGCCTCACACGCCTTGACCGCCTCGCCGATCAGCTGGTGACCGAGACCACCGCCGCGCGCCTTGGGTGAAGTTACCACCCGACCGATGGCGGCGCCGCTCTCATCGCCGATACCGGGCGCCATGATCCGTGCATAGGCGGCCAGCAGATCGCCCTGATAGCCGAGCAGGTGCCAGACACCCTCGCGGCGATCGAGCCCGTCCAGATCCTGAAAGGGGCAGGTCTGCTCCACCACGAACACCTCGGCCCGCAGCGCCAGCAACTCATACAACTCGTCTGTGGTCAGTTCAGACCAGGGTTTCAGGATCCAGTTCATCGGCAACTCCTTATCAGTTCGGCCTGCCAGCATAATCGTGGCGCCAGCGCCCTGCATTAACCTTTGTTAAGTTCTTTCAGCCGTTTGCGAATGCGGCTCAGGCTGATGGGGGTAATGCCGAGATAGGCGGCGATCTGGTGGTCGGGCACTCTGGCATCGAGCGCGGGAAAACTGTCGAGAAAGTGCTGATAGCGCGCCTGCGGGCTGCCGGTGAGCAGCAACAGCTCCTTCTCCTCCTTGATGCGCAACTGCACCTCCAGCAAGTGCTGATACCAGCGCGGCCAGCCGGGCAGCTGGCGCAGGTCGGCCAGACTGAACAGCTGCAGACGGCAAGACTCCAGCGCCTCCACGCTGTAGCGGGCTGGCTCGCCACTAAGCAGGTGGTGGAAGTCGAGAAACTCGTCCCCCTCCCAGTAGAACTCCTTGATGTACTCGCGGCCATCCTCCAGCACCAGCTTGGCCCGCAGCAGCCCCTGCTCCACCCTGACCAGCAGATCCGGGCTGTCGCCGGCGTGCCAGAGGCAGCTTTTCGGGCGGAGGGTCAGCGGGCGGGCAAAAGAGAGGAGGCGCGCGGCCTCCTCTCTATCTGCGACCTGCGCCCAATCGAAGGGGGGTCTGTCAGTCAGCATGATTAACAGCGACGCTGACGCACGGCTTCAAACAGGCAAACGCCGGTTGCCACCGAGACGTTGAGGCTGGATACCGCCCCCGCCATCGGGATGCTCACCAGCTCGTCGCAATGTTCTCGGGTCAGACGACGCATGCCTTTACCTTCAGCACCCATCACCAGCGCCATCGGGCCGGTCAGTTTGGCCTGATAGAGGTCGTGATCTGCCTCGCCAGCGGTGCCGACGATCCAGACACCGCGCTCCTGCAGCTCGCGCAGGGTACGGGCCAGGTTGGTGACCTGAATCAGCGGCACCACTTCGGCCGCGCCACAGGCGACCTTGCGCACAATCGGGGTGAGACCCGTGGCCTTGTCCCGCGGCACGATCACCGCATGAGCCCCGGCGGCATCGGCGCTGCGCAGGCAGGCGCCGAGGTTGTGCGGATCGGTCACGCCATCCAGCACCAGCAGGAAGGGCTGGCTCTGTTGTGCCGCCAACTCGTCCAGCAGGCTGGCCAGATCGTGCTCGGCCAGCTTCGGCGCCTCTTTCACCCGGGCCATGATGCCCTGGTGATTGTTGCCTTCCGCTTTGTCATCAAGGGTCTTGCGGTTCACGCTCTGCACCTTGAGGCCGAGGGACTCCAGCTCGGCCAGCAGGGGTTGCAGCCGGTCGTCATCCCGCCCTTTCAGCGCCCATACCTCGATGAAACGCTCCGGGGTGCGCTCCAGCAGCGCGGTGACAGCGTGAATGCCGTAGATCAGTTCAGTGCTCATGTTCAAGATCCGTAGGTCGGGTCGCATAAATGCGCCCCGAAGAAAAATGGCCGTACCGGCAGCCTGACCCCTATGATACTGGTCTCGTCACCGGTCGCTAAATGATGGCGCATCATACCAGAGAGACCGGCATCTAGGGAGGAGGAAGCTGCTCGGCCAAGCTCCGGATCTATAACAGGCCTCTTGATACGGCTGTACCATCATCCTTGATTGTGCTCCTGACCCTGTCCGGCAGTGACTAAGTGGGCTCGCTACGCGGTGCACAAAACGGTCGCAGTCCCATTTTCAGCCCTTGGAGATCAGCCCTTTCCTTGTTGATGTTCGACTTCAACACGGCTCAGGATGACTAATTTATTGATCTTGCTCAGAAAACCATCACCTTCCACTTCCCTCTCCAGCATCGCTCGCTAACATAGCCGTTTGGCAACAGCCTCGTCGGAGTCACCTATGAGCCAAGCCAGCGAAACCGCGCAGGTAAAAAGCAGCAGACTGGAGGCTGACATTCAGGGGCGGTAGCCTTGCCGGATGGAATGGGTAAGCGAGTGAAGCAAAACGGTGGCTGTCCCAATTTCAGTACGGTTAGCAAGGTGGGTGGTAAGGATTTTTTGCCAAAGTCAAAATTAAAGACCTGACCCCATCATTCCTTCATTGTGGCCACCACTACTCGCAAACAATAATTTCAGAATTAAAAAGGATATATAATTGGCAAAAGTATCAGCTCTTACACAGGGGCTTGCCCCTAATCATGATCATGAACATGCAATAAATAACTTAATTGATTCTCCGTGGGCAGATGACTTATTTATCAGTGTTGCATTTGTGAGGGAAGCGGGAGTAGCAAAAATTGAGACGGCTCTTCAGAGAAAGAACAATATAGCTCAAGTTTTTGTTGGTATTTCGAATGGAATAACTTCTAAACAAGCATTAGCTAAACTCTTAGCAATCGGAGTGCAACTTCACGTCATAGATATGGGGACGCAAGCAAGTCTTTTCCATCCAAAGCTCTACGCCGCAATTGGTGCTCAACAAGCCACCTTTATCGTGGGGAGTGCCAATCTGACAGCTAGCGGGCTTAGCGATAACGTTGAAGTTAGTTCAAAAGTTGAACTTGATTTGACTAATCATGATGATAGTCAGTATGTTTCAACGCTAATTGATCCATTCAGGGCCTTGATTGGTCAGCATCCATTGAATGTATTTCAGATCACCGCTGGAAACCAGTTAGACGACTTAGTAAATGAAGGCCGGTTGGAAGATGAGAGCATAAAGAAAAAAGCTCCCGTCATTGGCACTAAGACTCCAGGTGGGCAATCAGTGGCTACACCTGCCTTACCAATACATCGAAGAAAGCCTCAGGCTGTACCACAACCTGTTCCTGTTCAGGTTGCGCCACCAAACCCGCAGAATCCCCAAGCTGTTCCAGCCGCAGGCTTGGTTTGGTCCAGTAAAGAGTTAACGGAAAGAGATTTATGCATCCCTACTGGCAGTAACACCAATCCAACTGGGTCTATGTACTTAAAGAAAGGCCTTCTTGATGGAATTGATCAACGACACTATTTTAAGGATAGCGTGTTTGTAGGGCTAACATGGACACCTGATGCCCGCCCCAGTAAAAAACACCTATTGAGGGCAACAGCCACTTTTGAAATCATTATTAATGGTATCTCAAATGGTAATTACGATTTGCGCTTGACCCACAATTCTAAGACAAACACAAAAACGTATGCCCAAAATAATGCAATGACTCAGATACATTGGGGGGATGCTAAAGCGCTTGTTGCCAAGCGAGGACTATTGGGTAAGCACATGGCACTTTACCACCTGGGTGGCAGTAACTACCAGATAGAAATCACCTAAACGTAATCAGAGGCGTCAGATGCACTGAACGCCTCATTTCCCTGATTATTTTCTCTGTCTCCGGTCTCGGAACCAAGACCAAATTTGAACCAATCTCTCGACATCTTGTTCAGACAATCCAATGTGCTGCAACACACGATAGCCATTTCTGCGCAACACCTCTTCCATAGGTAGAGTTCGAATTTCCTCATCAAGCAGTGCCAGCTGGATATCAACTCCATCAGGAATAGGTAGCCATAATTTTTCAATTTCTGATGGCACCAACTCTAATACGCCACCACCATAATACCGCCCATTCAGCTCCGCAGAAATTGCGGTGATTGGATTCATAAAGCAATATACGAGAGTGTCTGGATCAATATTACCCAGAGGTCTTATTCTGTATGCGGTATCCGTAGTGTATGCACTAATCTGGTTGGAAATTAAACGTGGAGCGTCATGACAACGCTTAAGCATCCCAATGGCAGTAGCGTAAACAGAAGGTACTTTGTACCATGGTTTACGGATCCGGCATTTGTAGCGCTTGTGTAGTTCTTCCTGTTCACCCTGAGCGATGTAGTGCTTCACGTTTTCTGGGTAGGTGTTGAGCTCATCCTCAAGCAGAAGAAAGTTTGTTGGGTTTCCTGAATCCCTATTAGACTGGTGTTGTGCTTCGTCATATATGACGCCTTTACAATGCTCGCTTCGACCAAACATTGGGTGCACATATTGATGCAATTTGTGTTGCTTTACTGTCTCGTCATCAATTAGGAAAAACTTGTTTGCACCAGTAACGATCCCAACATCTACTGTAGCAATTTCACTGTAGATATGGACGTCATCGTGCCGACAAATGTCATTATAAAAAGCTAAATCTTCGGGGGAGAACAGAGCCTTAGTCCATTTCCCCGCGACTGTTTCACCATTGATTCCGACGGCATTTTCGAAGAGTTGATTCGGATCAGTTTCAAGAAAGTCAAACCCGCGCACACTCTCAATGGCGACTCCTTGGGTCGGCTCATGAAAGTCCATTTTCTTCTCGGCCATAATTATCACCGCACCTTGCAGGGTGCCCTCGAACCAAATTTCCTGAGGATCAATGATGACAACCTTACTGCATTCGGTACCAAGGTAAGTACGCAATGACTGTGCGTGCAAAACATGCACAATTTCAGATGGGATGACCATTCCGAGTCGACCACCTGGGCGTAGCAATGAAATGGAAGCCAAGATAAAAGGCACCCATGCATTGGTGTGTTTAGTGAATTTAAGACCGAGTGTTTGAAATACCCGCTCTGTGTTCAGCTGAAATTCCATTTCAAGGAACTGATATCGGATGAACGGAGGGTTGCCAACCACAGCATCGAAAGGGTGCGCTTTTTCTAACAGTGCAATATTGGCCCAATTTAAAAAGTCACCTTCATTTATTTGAAAATTATTCAACCCTGATTCGGCGGCTCTTGATCTGGCTTTCTCGGCTTCGACATCGAATAGCTCATAAGCAGTGACCTGTACGTCTTTGTTAAGTTTTTTCTCAGCAATGCTTTGCAGGAAAACACCGTCTCCACAACTCGGCTCCGCAATGTGTTCAGGATTAATTGCACAAACCCAGCTTGTTACATAGTCTGCTAAGGGTTTTGGTGTATAGTAGCCGCCCCTGAGCTTTTGGGTTGTCTGGTCTGCTTTGAACTTCATTCTTTTTCACTCCCGAAACTGTCCAGCTCTGCTTTGAGTCTTTCTTTCACATAGGATGACGAAGATTCGATAAACCATTCTTTTAAGGTTTTTTGTTCCAATGCCAATACGGCATAGAGCTTTCGCTTTAAGTCAGGGTCAATCTCAAGAACTAATCGACCAGATTCACTTTTTGACATTTCAACGCCCCTTGTAACATATAGCATCTATGTTCATTATATTACCTATGTGCGAAATGTCACGAAAAATCCTAATAAATGGCTGTTGTCGGACGTACCTACGCTGCGCTTCGGTACGCCGCAAAGCCAAGCGTTAGGCTTCAATCATAGGGTTCAATAATAAAATTTTTAACTACAAGGAAATATAATAATGAAATCAATTTTTTCGTTTAATTCAATGTTAACACCTAAGTTAGTGACTGGCCTATATTAGTTTCTGTTGTTAATCGCATTAGTTTCTGGGTTAGGAACTATTTTTGGTGGATATGGTGGCGTTACTTTGACGAAGTTTCTCATGGGCCTTTTGACTATATTGGGAGGCGCAATTGCTGCTAGAATTTGGTGTGAACTAATGATTGTGATTTTCAAAATAAATGAAAACTTACAAGTATTAAAAGATTCAAGTAAAAAGTCAGAAGCCTAACAAAGGAAAAATAGGACACCCACCTTTCTAAGCGCCGCGTAGCGACCAATAAAGTGACCATCGCGCAGGGAGTATGCCCCTCGCCATCGGCACGGCGCCTGGCTGAGCCCCGCCCAGAATCTAAGCCTCTCCCCTTTTCGCTGACCATAAAAAATCCGAACCCCGGTAACCGGGTTCGGATTTTTTCATCTCAAGAGTCGCAGGCTTTTGCAGTGATAACCCGGGCGCTGGCGAAGATAACCCGGGGCCATCAGCCCTTTACGACCTCAGCCCGGGTCGCCAGACCCAGGCCATAGGCTGAGGGCTTATCCCTTGGCCTTATCACGAGCCTTTTTGCTCGGTCGTCTGTTGCTCGGTTTGGCACGGCCACCCTTGTCGGATTTGCCGTGCTCCTTGCCCTCTTTACGTTTTTCGTGGCGCTGGGCGCTCTTGGCCTTCTCTTTCTTGATCTCGGCCTGCTTGCGCGCCATCTCTTTGGCGTTCTTGCCGGTGGCCTTGAGCGGCTCTTCCACCATCACGAAGTCGATCTTGCGATCGTCCAGGTTCACGCCCATCACCTTGACACGCACCTTGTCACCCAGACGGTAGCGACGGCGGAAGTTCTCGCCGATCAGCTGCATGTGCAGGGGATCAAACTGGTAGTAGTCGTTGGTGAGGGTGCTGACGTGCACCAGACCGTCGATGTGGATCTCCGCCAGACGCACGAAGAAGCCAAAGCCGGTGACGCTGGCGATAACGCCGTCAAACTCGTCACCCACGTGATCCAGCATGTACTCGCACTTGAGCCAGTCGGCCACGTCGCGAGTGGCATCGTCGGCACGGCGCTCGGTCATGGAGCAGTGCTCGCCCATCGGGTCCACTTCTTCAAGCTGGTAGTGATAACCACCGCTCGGGGTCCACTTGTGGCGCAGGTTGCCCTGTTGCTCCTTGGCGGTCTGATACTTGATCGCCCGGTGCAGGATCAGGTCGGGATAACGACGGATTGGCGAGGTGAAATGCGCATAGGACTTCAACGCCAGACCGAAGTGACCGATGTTGTCGGCCTGATAGATGGCCTGACGCATGGAGCGCAGCAGCATGGTGGAGAGCAGCTCCGCATCCGGGCGACCTTCAAACTTGGCGGCCAGCTCGGCGAAATCTTTCGGCTCAGGCTCGAGGCCGCCCTTGAGCTCCAGACCCAGTTCGGCCAGGAAGTCGCGGAAACCGGTCAGACGCTCTTCGCCAGGACGATCGTGTACCCGGAACAGGGCAAAGGCTTCGTTCTTCTCGATATAACGAGCAGCAGCCACGTTCGCCTGGATCATGCACTCTTCGATGATCTTGTGGGCGTCGTTGCGCACCAGCGGCACGATGCGGTCGATCTTGCGCTGGGCGTTGAAGATGAAGCGGGTCTCCTCGCTCTCGAACTCCACCGCACCGCGCTGATGACGGGCATGCTTGAGCGCCTTATAGAGGTTGTTCAGCTCTTCGATGTGGCCCACCAGCGGATCATACTGCTGGCGCAGCTTGGGATCGCCATCGAGGATTGCGGCAACCTTGGTGTAGGTCAGACGGGCGTGAGAGTTCATTACCGCTTCGTAGAACTTGTAGCCGGACATGCGGCCAGCGGCGGAGATGGTCATCTCGCACACCATGCAGAGACGGTCAACTTGCGGGTTCAGGGAACACAAGCCGTTGGAGAGCACCTCCGGCAGCATGGGCACCACGAACTCGGGGAAGTAGACGGAGTTGCCGCGCTGATACGCTTCGGCATCCAGCGCCGTGCCGGGCTTCACGTAAGCGGAGACGTCAGCAATGGCAACCCACAGGCGCCAGCCACCACCGCGTTTGGCTTCACAGAAGACGGCGTCATCGAAGTCGCGGGCATCTTCGCCGTCGATGGTGACCAGCGGCAGGGCGCGCAGGTCGATGCGGCCCTCTTTGGCCTTCTCCGGCACCTGTTCGCCGAGACCGGCAACCTCTTTGGTCACCTCTTCCGGCCAGGTGTGCGGGATACCGTGGGTACGCAGGGCAATTTCGATCTCCATGCCCGGGGCCATGTTCTCGCCCAGCACTTCCAGTACGGTGCCGACGGCATTGATGCGGGAGGTGGCGCGCTGGTTAATGCGCACAACCACGACCTGGCTCTGGCGAGCCCCTTTGTTTTCCCCTTCCGGGATAATGATGTCCTGGCCGATACGGCTGTCATCCGGCACCACGAAACCAACGCCATTCTCGACGAAGTAACGGCCGACAATGTCTGCCTCACGGGACTTGAGCAGGCGCACCAGACGCGCTTCCTGACGACCCTTGCGGTCGATCTCGGTCGGCTGCACCAGCACGTAATCGCCATGCATAAGGCGTTGCATCTCTCGGTTGTTCAGATACAGATCCGGACCACCACCTTCCGGACGCAGAAAACCGAAGCCATCCTTGTGGCCGATTACATAACCTTTGACCAGATTCAGGCGATCCGGCAGGGCATAACATTGGTTGCGAGTGAATACCAGCTGACCATCGCGCTCCATGGCGCGCAGACGACGACGCAAGGCTTCCAACGGCTCTTCATCTTTCAGCTTGAGGACCTTGGCCAATTCTTCACGGGACATGGGCTTTTCATGGCCCTTGATGAGTTCCAGGATCAACTCGCGACTGGCGATGGGGTTATCGTATTTTTCGGCCTCGCGTTCGAGGAAAGGATCTTTTTGAGACATAAGCAGGCCTTAGGGTAGGTGGTAACGGTGCCATTATATCGGAGGGGGGGGCGAATGGCATCCATCGGCTGCCTTTTGGCCAATCTCTCTGTCATACTATCTTCAGTTCGCTGGCATGATGAGACACAGAACTCATGAGTAAGGACACATTTGCCCAATCCGCCGCCTATCTCAAACAGGCAGTTCCCCTGATGATCAAGTACCAAATCCCAACTACGCCGGACAACTACCACCTGTGGTACAACTATGTCTCGGCCAGCATGCCCGAACTCAACCAGGCGATCGATCAAGCCATCAAACTGCAGGGAACCTGCTCGCTCACTACCTGCGAGCGCCTCTATCACCAATATCTGGCTGCGCAGGACGAACAGCAGATGGAGGCGATGAAGCTCAACCTTGCAGCCATGGCCAACGAGCTCGGCCACTCCATGCAGGATGCCATCTCCGATACCGGTATGTTTCAGGAGATGCTCGACAAGAGCTTCGACAAGTTAAGTAAGATCGACGATGAGGGGCTGAGCCTGGAAGATACCATGGGCATCTTGCGAGACTTGGTGCGCGAATCGCGGGATGTACGCATGTCCACCATGCACTTTCGCAGCCAGCTCAGCAATGCCGAGAAGGAGATCAAGGAGCTGCGTGCCGCGCTCAACGAAACCCGCAAACTGGCCAACGAGGATGCACTCACCAACCTGCTCAACCGCCGCGCCTTCGATCTGGAGCTGGAGGGGTTGATCCGCAGTCAGCACCCCTTTTCACTGATCCTCGCCGATATCGATCGGTTCAAAAATTTCAACGACGAGTACGGTCACCTGCTCGGCGATCAGGTGCTGCGTGCCTTTAGCAAACGGCTGCGCGATGCCTGCAAGGAGGGGGTCACCGCCTATCGGCTGGGTGGGGAAGAGTTTGCCATGCTGGTTCCCCATCGCTCGCTGGCACTGGCTAGGCAAATGGCAGAGAGCATGCGCCGTTCCATAGAGCGGATGTCGATTCTGGATCGCAAATCTGGCCGCCGCATCGACCACATCACCGCCTCGTTTGGCGTGGGCGAGTTCAACGGTCAGGAGAGTGCAGACTGTCTGGTCGAACGTACCGACAAGCTGCTCTACAAGGCCAAGGAGCTGGGGCGCAACCGGGTTATGCCGCTCCCTTCCTGATTTGTCCTCTGTCCGACCGCAATGCCAATGTAAAAAGCCAGTCAGCTCAACTGACTGGCTTTTTGGCCTCTCTTGCTCCAACAGGGGCTGTTAATTCCAGCCCCTGTGGAGAGCTGCTCAGTGTGAAAGATTACTCCTGCACCTCGCTGACACCTTCGACTTTCACATCAACACGGCGATCCGGAGCCAGGCAGACGATCAGCTCACGCTTGGACTTGCTGACGCAGCTGTCGCCGGTAACCGGTGAGGATTTACCACGCCCTTCCACATTGATCTTGGCGGCCGGGATCCCTTTACCAACCAGATAGTTGGCGACGGTCTGGGCACGCTGCTCGGAGAGTTTCTGGTTGTAGGCATCGGAACCGATACGGTCGGTGTGACCAATTACGGTTGCCACGCCATCTTTGGGTCGAGCCTCTTCAATCTGGCTGTAGAGGCTATCCAGAGCCTGACTGGCCTCTGGCTTGAGGGTCGCCTTGTTGAAGTCAAACAGCACATCAGAGCTCAGGGTGAACTGCTTCTCGACCATCACAGGCTCGGGAGCCGGGGCTGGTGCCGGAGCGGGTGCCACGGGGGCAACCTGACCAAAGCGATAAACCGCTGCCAACGACAGCAAGCCGTTATCCATTCTCAGGCCGGTATCATCACGGCTGCCATACGGGGTGGTGTACTGGTACTCTAGGCGAGCAGCCCAGTCGAGGTTAAACGCATACTCGGCACCCAGAGCACCGACCATGACAAAGCGGCTGTCATCCTTGTAGAGATCGCTCTTGGTATCAGCCCAGCCATAACCGCCACCGACACGACCATACAGATCCAGATTATCGGTAACCGGGAAACCCAGTTTCAGGGTCAGTTGGGCCAGCTGTGCAGTCACCTCATCGCTAAAAGCTGCACCGCTCTTCACTGCGTCGTATTTATATTTGCCCAGGTAGTCGTAACCCAGCTCCAGTCCCAGATTCTTGTTGATCTGATAACCGCCAAACACGCCTGCACCCAAGGCATCGTTGGTCTCATTGCCAAGGGTCAGGGCATTGCTTTCATCAATGCCGTAGAAGTTGGACCAGCCCAGTTTGGCACCGCCATACCAGGTGTTGTCTTGACCGGCAGCCTGGGCATTGGCCGCCAGCAAGCCGGTAACCAGCAAGGTAATCAATGATTTTTTCATGTTTGAGCCTCTGCAACTTTATGTAGGAGGAGGTTGATTGATATCACCTCGTCTTATAGGTGCAACCACCCAAAAGCGATCGCAGCATATCAACGTTAGCCTATTTTCAAGTCACTGATATCAATTAACAAAAAACACTCTAACGCAACCACGTTACAAAAACAGCAACAAACGTTTGTTATTTGAACTGAATGTGACGCAAAAAGACGCACAGATGAGGGCAGATAGGAGAAAAAGGCCAGCAACATGCTGGCCCGAAGCGATATCAGTGACGAACAAACTCGTAGTGCTGATCGATAAAGTCAGCAACACGCTGGCTCAGTACCTTGTGCACCGTCTTGGTCGGATGCACCTGATCCCAGAACATATGCTCATCGCAGTTGAGAGTCGCTGCTCGCCCTTTTGCCTGCCCGCTCACCACCGCCTGCGCCAGGATCGGGTTACCGGCAATAGCCACTCTTTCGGAGACACTCAAAGCCGGGGTCGCAGCCACCTCGGCGGCGCTGCCGGAGAATGGCTTCCACGTATAGCCGCCACCGTAGCAAGCGTGTTCTGTGTCACTCAGCCCGAACTGCTGGGGATCGCGCATCATCTCGTCAAACTGCTTGTCCACTTCGAACAGCTTCACGATGCCAAGGGGAGCCAGCTCTCGAGTGAGGTTCTGCAACTTCTGGTTGTGGTAGCTGGCCACATGGCGCACCTTCTCCACCACCTTCATGCTGCGGGCTGACGGGGTCTGCCCCAGATCCGGGATGTTGAACAGCAGGATTTGCTGCGCACCGTTGAGCACCAACCTGTTGGATGCCAGCCGGATGGTATCGATCACCCGATCCGCATCCCGCTCGGTGTTCCAGCCATAGGCCAGATAGTCGTTGGCACCGACCCAGATCACCACCAGATCATCGGGGCGGAACTTGTCCTTTTTCAGAAACTGATCGATCTCGTAATCGAGGTTGTTGATCACCTGATATTTGGGATCCCAGGACCAGAAACCGAGCCAGCCGTTCAGGGCACCCAGATGGTTATAGGCCACCGCGGTCGCACCGCCTTCCGCCTCGTTGGCCACGACCAGACCGGGGAAACGCTCGTCACCCAACTGCTCCAGCCACACCGGGCCGTTGCTGAAACGCCCGTTGAAGTAGGGTGGGCTGGAGGGGAGATACCCCCGCATCTTCTTGTACATCTTGCCGGTGTCGGAGAGGCTGTCACCAAACATCACGACCCGGGAAAAAGGTTGGCGTCCCTCTGCCGCTTGCGCGGTCAATGCCATTAACCCCAATAAACAAACAAGCCATTTCTTCATATTGTTATGCTCTTCGATTAAGCAGGTGAGACCTGCGGACTTCTCCTCGAGTGGCGACAGGCATGGGAAGAGTCTGCTGCCACTGACTTCTGGTGAAGGCGACAGATTACAGTTCCAGATGAAATCACACATGTTCCGCCACCGATGAAATCGCTTGCGCTCACAAAACAGACAATCACACCAGCCTATTTCTTTCACGCTTGTTTCACGCCCCCCCCGGCACAATGCCCTCATACCAACGACAGGAGTATGAAATGAACAAGGCAAGCGCAAGCGTAATCGGACTGTTGACCCTGATGTCTGTCTCCTCTTTTGCCATGGCGGCCTATACCGGCCCGCAGGAGCAGAACAAGGTTTCCGTTGCTCAACTGAAAGATCTGGCCGATGACAGCTGGGCCACCCTGGAAGGGAAACTGGTCAAGCACCTGGGCGGCGAGAATTATCTGTTCCGTGATGCCAGCGGTGAGGTGGAGGTCGAAGTGGATCAGGATGTGTGGCGCGGCACCGAAGTGGGCCCGGATGATCAGATCCGCATCCGTGGTGAAGTGGACCACAGCTGGAACAAAACCGAAGTGGAAGTGAAAACCCTGGAGAAAGTGGGCGCGGCCCCGCAGACCAAGGGCGGCTTTATCGCCAAATAAGGCCACTTCAACGACGAACTGGCCAGACGTTAAAAGGGCGCTTGATATCAAGCGCCCTTTTGCATGGTTAACCCAGCGTCACAGCTTAACCGGCCCGACTAGAAAAAGCTCTCTTGAATCCCTTCTCGGCCTGATTGACTTTGTAGAGGTAACGGCGCGCCTCCTCTTTGGGATGTTGCTCGGTCAACACCTGATAGACCGCCTCGGGGGAGAGCCGATTGATCCGGCCCGGCGCCGCCTTGCGATCGCTGGAGAAGGTATTGAGTACCCCGCCCGCACCACCGTTATAGGCGGAGATCACCGCATAGCGACGGGAGCGCGGATCCTGAATATCCGCCAGATAGACGGTCTGCAACAGGTGCAGGTAGGCGGTACCGACATCGATGTTGTAGGCCGGATTGAACAGCTCCTCCCGAGTCGGCTGGCCGTTCTTGCCCTTGACCCGAACATAGACGTCACGACCGGCGGTAGCCGGGATCACCTGCATCAGGCCATAAGCGTTGGCATGGCTCACCGCATAGGGGTTGAAGCTGCTCTCGGTCTTGATCACCGCATAGATCAGGCTCTCCGGCACGCCGTATTTGCGCGACGCTTCCCGGATGATCCCCGCATACTTGTAGCCCCGTCGATCTTCATGGTTGGCCACCATGGGAATATCAACGAAGAAGATGGTGCGAATCCCCAAAGTGCGCTTCTTCATCGCCGTGTTGAGCAGGTAATCGGCATAACGCTCGGCGCGCCAGGAGGCGCGGATTGGCTGGCGCTGATTGTCCAGCACCTGACCGTAGAGGAAGGGCTCGCCGCCGGTCAGAATTTCCCGGTCGGAGTAAAGATCCACTTCGGCCGGATCGTCCGGCGTCAGCAGGGTCTCGATGATGGCGCGACGCAGGTGAGCGCGGGGATCGATGCCCGAGACCGTCTCCACCATGATGTGGCCGCTGGAGAAGTCGATGTGGGCCCGGCTCTTGTACTGATCCGTGTATTTTACGTAGTCAAACTTGCCCGCAAACAGCGCCTCCCGCCCCCATATCTCGTTAACGTTATGGGAGAGCGCGCTGATCATGTGTTCAAAACCGCGGATGTCCTTGCCGTTGACCAGATCGTCATCCTCACTCCCGCTGGGCTTGGGGGAAGATGAGCAGGCAGAGAGAAACAGCAGGGTGCACAGCAGCCAAAAAATTCGGCCCATAGGATCCTCAAACCGGGCAGCAGAGCTGCCCATCATTCATTTGCTGCGACTTCAGGAGCGGTCACGCCAGTGTGGCGCCATTCCCGCTCCTGTTCACACGTACAACAGCCGGAGAGCTTACTGGGCAGGCGGGGTGTAACCTTCGATCTGCACTTCACCTGCATCAAACAGGTAGCTGACCATCTCTTTTTCCAGCAGTTGGCGATGCTCAAGATTCATCATGTTGAGCTTTTTCTCGTTGATCAGCATCACCTGCTTCTTCTGCCACTCGGCCCAGGCTTCCTTGCTGATGTTGTCAAAAATCCGCTTGCCGAGCTCACCGGGATAGAGTTGGAAATCCAGACCCGGGCCCTCTTTTTTCAGGCGTTGGCAAAATACAGTACGGCTCATGTTGACCTCTATGGTTGTAACTCTGGATAGGCGAGCAGACGGGCCGTGGCGGCCGCCAGCCCCACCTCGGCAGGATGGCGTAAGTTATACCAGAGTCGGTTATCTGCTTCCATGAGCCGCAGCGGCTGCGCCTCATCAATGTCAATCAGCAGCGGCTGAATATCGAGATGGAAGTGGCTGAAGGTATGGCGAAAACCGGCCAGTTCACGATAACCGTGATGGCTCAGGCCGAGGGATGCCAGCAGACCCTCCACCTCCGCCAGCGAGGCCACCTGCGGGAAGCAGTAGAGCCCGCCCCAGATCCCCTGTGGCGGCCGCTTCTCCAGCAATAACTCGTCACCATGGCGGATCAACAACATGACGCCATCGCGGGCCGGAATGCTCTTCTTGGGCTTGCTGTTGGGATAAGCGGTAGGCTTGCCTTGCGACAGCCCCTGGCAATCGGCCCGCACCGGACAGCGATCACAGGCAGGCTTGCTGCGGGTGCAGATAGTGGCCCCGATATCCATCATTGCCTGATTGTATTGCGCCACCCCCAGCTTGGGGGTGAGCCGGATGGCGATCTCCCACAGCTCGTTCTCCACCTGTTTTTGGCCGGGCCAGCCCGGCAGCGCCAGCCAGCGGGTGAGTACCCGCTTCACGTTGCCATCAAGGATGGCGTGGGGCTGACCGAGAGAGAGCGACAACACGGCCCCGGCGGTAGAACGACCAATCCCTGGCAGCGCCATCACCTCGTCAAAGCGCTCGGGAAAGAGACCATGGTGATGATCGCGGATCTGCTGGGCCGCCTTGTGCAGGTTGCGGGCCCGGGCGTAGTAGCCAAGCCCGGTCCAGTGGTGCAGCACCTCGTCGACAGGGGCATCGGCCAGCGCCACCACATCGGGGAAGCGCGCCATAAAACGCTGGTAATAGGGGATCACGGTAGCGACTTGGGTCTGCTGCAGCATGATCTCCGAGACCCAGACCCGGTAAGGGGTCTTCTCCTGCTGCCAGGGCAGGGTTTTGCGGCCATGAAGCTCATACCACTCCAGAACCCGGCTTGCGAAGGTTGATTGATTCACGTTGTTCTCATGTCGTTGATATATGGGGAACTCTGTGGTTCCTTCAGCTCATCTGGCCTGCGCGGGCATAAAGTCATCCCGCAGCACAGCGCCAGCTGTCTGGTGCGGCAGCGTAAGGCCTCGTCACGCCCAAGTCAAAGCCGCGCTGACTGGCGCTGCGGGCAGGTGGTGGTCAGGCAGCAAAGCGGTAACAAAGACGATATACTCGGCCCCACGATTGATGACGGGAGAGACGGTTTGCAGACTTATCTGGTTGGGGGCGCAGTGCGGGATCGCCTGCTGGGATTACCGCAGGGCGACAGGGATCATCTGGTGGTCGGCACCACCGTGGAGCAGATGCTGGCGCTGGGCTTTACCCAGGTCGGTCGCGACTTTCCCGTGTTTCTTCACCCCAAAACCCAGCAGGAGTATGCCCTCGCCCGTACCGAGCGCAAACAGGGTCAGGGCTACACCGGCTTTGTCTGCCACGCAGCCCCCGATGTGACGCTGGAACAGGATCTGCTGCGCCGGGATCTCACCATCAACGCCATCGCCGAAGATGATCAGGGCCAGCTCCACGATCCCTACGGTGGCATCAAGGATTTGGAAAAACGGCTGCTGCGCCACGTCTCCCCCGCCTTTGCCGAAGATCCGCTGCGCATCTTGCGGGTCGCCCGCTTCGCCGCCCGCTTCCACGCTCAGGGATTTACCATAGCGCCGGAAACCCTCGCCCTGATGAGCGAGATGACGGCCGCTGGCGAGCTGGCCCACCTCACGCCGGAGCGGGTCTGGAAGGAGCTGGAAAAAGTGCTGCTGGGGCCGACCCCGCAGATCTTTATCGAGGTGCTGCGCCAATGTGGTGCCCTCAAGGCGCTCTTCCCCGAAATCGACGCTCTGTTCGGCGTCCCCGCCCCGGCCAAGTGGCACCCGGAGATCGACACCGGCATCCACACCCTGATGGTGCTGGAGCAGGCGTGCCGGATCTCCCCCGAGCTGACCGTCCGCTTTGCTGCCCTCTGCCACGACCTTGGCAAGGGAGTGACCCCCAAGGAGTTCTGGCCAAGCCATCACGGTCACGGCCAGAAGGGGCTGCCGCTGATACGAGCCCTGTGCGAGCGATTCCGGGTACCCAACGAGTGCCGGGATCTGGCACTGCTGGTGAGCGATCTGCACACCCACATCCATATCGCCTTTGAGCTCAAGCCCGCCACCCTGCTCAAGGTGTTCGACAAGGCAGATGCCTGGCGCCGCCCCGAGCGCTTTGCCCAGCTGCTGGATGCCTGCCGCGCCGACTTCCATGGCCGCACCGGTTTCGAGGAGCGGGTCTACGCCGAGCCGGACTATGTGGCCGAAGCGCTGGCTGCCGCCCAGGCGGTGCCGGTGAAAGAGATAGTGGCGGCCGGTTTCAAAGGGGAAGAGATCAAGGAGCAGCTCGCCAAAAAGCGCACTGATGCCATCAGCCGCATCAAGGATGAGTGGACCTTCATCGAGGAGTAACCTCGGCCCCATAACAGACGGCCGCCCTGATGATGAGCTCCGCAAGGAGAGCATCGCCAGGGCGGCCGTTTTGCATCCAGATTGATATGTGAGGGGGCGCTAACCCCTGCTGGTGCCGTTATGCCGGACCAATTCGCTCCATCAGGCTCATATGGGATGAGCCATCGTGGCGCTTGAGGTTCTGGCGATACTCGAACTGGCGCTGACTCTCCTGCTTGAGCCCCAGCATCAGCGAATAGCACATCGCCAACATGATCACCGAGAAGGGCAGCGCGGCTATGATGCTGGCCGCCTGCAAGGCCGCCAGGCCGCCGGAGACCAGCAGGATAGCGGCAACCAGCCCCTGCCCCAGACCCCATACGGCGCGGTGCAGTACCGGCGGCTCCTGATCACCGATGGAGAGCAGGGTGGTGATGACCAGCGTGCCCGAGTCACTGGAGGTGATGAAGTAGGTGCAGATGAGCAGGGTCAACACGGCCTTGGCGATCCAGCCGAAGGTATCCCAGTGCAGCAGTTCGACCGTCTTGTAGAGCGCCAGCGTCACATCCTGATTGACCGCAGCGACCACGCCGCCACCACCAAACAGCTCCAGATTCATCGCCGTGCCGCCAAACACGGTGAGCCAGAACATGCCGAGCAGTGAGGGTACCAGCAACACACCGAGCACAAACTCGCGGATAGTACGCCCCTTGGAAATGCGGGCGATAAACATGCCGACAAACGGCGCCCAGGCAATCCACCAGCCCCAGTAAAACGCCGTCCAGCTCGACTGCCAGGCCGAGGTGCCGTTGGCCTCGGTGTTGGTCCAGAAGCTCAGTTTGACGATGTTCTGCAGGTAATCACCGATATTCTGTACATAGGCGTTGAGGATATAGGTGGTCGGCCCCAGCACCAGAAAGAGCGCGAGCACGAAGACACTCAGCCAGATATTGAGCTCGGAGAGGATCTTCACCCCGCGCCCGACCCCGGAGACCGCCGAGAGGGTGGCGATCAGGCTGATGCCACCAATCAGCCAGAGCTGGTTGGACTGCGACACCGCCATACCAAACATCTGGTTGAGGCCGGTATTCATCTGGGAGACCCCCAGACCAAGGGAGGTCGCCACCCCGAAGACGGTGCCGAACACGGCCAGCACATCGGCCGCATGGCCCCAAAAACCGTAAATCCGCTCGCCAAGGATGGGGTAGAGCACGGAGCGGATCGCCAGCGGCAACTTGCGCCGGTAGCTGAAAAAGGCAAGTGACAGGCCGACGATCACATAGATGGCCCAGGGGTGCAGGCCCCAATGGAAAAAGGTGAGGCGCATGGCGATCTGAGCCGCTTCCGGGGTCATCCCTTCGGTAATGAATGGATTGCCCTGCAGATGGTTCATCGGCTCGGCGATGCTCCAGAACACCAGACCGATCCCCATGCCTGCGCTAAAGAGCATGGAGAACCAGGCGAAGTAGCCGAACTCCGGTACCTGGTCGTCGTCACCCAGCCGGATGCTGCCAAAACGGCTGAACATCAAGTAGACAGCGAAGAACAGGAACAGGGCGACCACCAGAATGTAGTACCACTTGAACCCGGCAATAATCTGATCCTTGGCACCGACAAACCAGGCGGCCGCGGTATCGGGAACAAATACGCCAAACAGCAAAAACAGGGTGATCACGGTGAGGGCCGTCATGGCCATGGTCGGGTTGAGGCCTTTCAATAGCCCTTTGCTTGCTCGCATCCAGCCTCCTTAGTCGTTGTTGAAAAAGTCTTCGCCCACATGATCACCGGCACCGCCGATGGCGCGATAGACCAGTTTGCCAGCCGCCTGTTCGCGGTGATCTACCAGCGAAACCGAGGGCTGGCCGTTCACGGCGTGACGCTTGCCGAGGAAGATGGCCATGGGGACACCCAGATTGGAGACACCGCTGGTGATCCAAAGGCGGTTGAAGTCGTAAGAGCCACCGATGAACTCCAGCTGGGCCAGGCCGGTATCGAGGCCGGTCAGATAGAAGTTCATGGCACTTTCGTCAGGAAAGAGGTGCACCAGCACATAGGCGTAGCGCAATTCATTCACCAACTCCTTTAGGTTGAAAGTACCTGTCTCACTGCAAGAGAGGGGTAACTCACCATCATAGTGGTGTACTTTGAGGTTGTTGGGGTCTTCATCATAGGCAGGCTGATAGCGCACAAAAGCCGAGGTATCCGGCAGTTCATAGCGCACTCTGACCACACGTAACTCGGCCACCAGAGACTTGATATCCAGCTCGTCATTCATCATTTAGCTCCTCAAATGTCAGGGTGAATTCCGTGAAATGTCCGTCAACCTAACACAAAATTGATTAGAGCAGAAATTATTACAACAAAAACCATATTGACCTTGTGACGAATTAGGCGGAAAATTTTGCCCCTCTCCATAGCCTTCCAATGATGCACACCCCATGGAAAAACATGATGAAGTACTGGTCGCCCTGCGCCAGATTATTCGTGCCATCGACATGCACTCCAGGCGCTTGATCAAAGAAGCCGGGCTCACTTCCCCGCAACTATTGCTGCTAAAAGGGATCGACGAGCTGGGACAGATCTCCATGCGTCAGCTGGCCGATCACACCAACATGAGCCAGGCCACCGCCACTACCATCATGGACCGATTGGAGAGCCGTCAACTGGTGCAGCGCGTTCGCAGCAATACCGACAAGCGCAAGGTTCACGCGACACTGACTGACGCAGGCCGCGCCCTGCTGGCCCAGGCCCCGACCCCGCTGCAAGAGCGCTTCATCCAGCGTTTTCAGGCGCTGGAAGCGTGGGAACAGACCCTGCTGCTCTCCTCCCTGCAACGCATCTCCACCATGATGAATGCAGACGAAATCGACGCTGCCCCGGTGCTGAGCGTCAGACCCCTGACCGAAGAGCAAGCTTAAACATCCACAGAATGACAGACATAAAAAAAGCTCCCGACCGGGAGCTTTTGTCTATCAGGCACCGGAGATAATTACTCTTCCAGGCTGATACCGATATTGGAGACGCCATCCTGAGAGGCGAATGCTCTGATAGACAGGATACGATCGCTGTCGCGCTCATGGGCAACCCGCTTGAGCAACTCGACCTGAAACTCCAGCTCGGCCTCCATGTACTCGTGCTCGTAGAGCTCCTCTTCTGTCAGATCCCGCTCCTCCAGCAGCTCGATAAAACCGGCCACAGTGCCAACGGAGGCATGGCTGGCATCGTTGGCCTCTTCGCCAACCCGGCAGATCACCGAGTTGTAGGCGCAGCCCAGTGCCACACAGGCATCCAGCGCCGGATAGGCGCCGTAGGATTCAAACTTGCGGGGATCCGGGATATGGGCTTCTAACTCTTCGAGAATGGCTCCCAGATTGACCCGGGATCCCTTGACGGTCAGATAGTTCCACATCTGATCCAGCGCGTGCCGGAAGGCATCTGCATTGCCAAAACCGGAAGCCTGGCTGAACAGGGCATAGTTGGGGTACATGCGCTCTGCCAGCGCCAGGGTGTAGACGGTCTGTTGCCAAGGCTGTAGCTCGGCCAGTCGCTTATAAAACTTGTCACCAAACACTGGAGTCGGATCCTTTGCAAAATGTGGGGCAGATTGTAGCCCACGAGGGGCGTGGCGAAAACGAAAAAGCGCCCTGGTCGGCTATGTTGCGCTGGCAACTCGGGTAAGATGGGACGAGAGCGGCATCTTGTCGCGCCGCAAATTCTGATAAGGAACAAGAGTATGAGCCAACGTACCCTTCTTTTGCTCAGCCAGGATAATGCTCACTACGAACGTCTGCTCAAGGCGGCCAACCTCCCTCATCTGCGCATTCTGCGGGCCGACAACCCGAGCGATGCCGAACAACTTATCGGCGAGGCCCATATTCTGCTGGCAGAGCCAGCCCGCGCCAAGCCACTGCTGCCCAAAGCCAACAAGCTGAGCTGGTTCCAGTCCACCTATGCCGGGGTCGACGTGCTGCTCGATCCGGACAGTCGTCGCAACTATCAGCTCACCAACGTGCGCGGCATCTTCGGCCCGCTGATGAGCGAGTATGTCTTTGGTCATCTGCTCAGTCTGACACGCCAACTTCCTCTCTATCGGGAACAACAAAGACAACGACTCTGGCAGAGCCACCCCTATCAGGGGCTCAAAGGGAAAACCATGCTGATCCTGGGTACCGGCAGCATTGGCCAGCATATCGCCCACACCGGCAAACATTTTGGTATGAAGGTGCTGGGCATCAGCCGCAGTGGTCGGGAGCGTGCCGGGTTTGACCAGGTTTATCAGCTGCCTGCGCTCAACAAGATGCTGGCGCAGGCCGATGTCATCGTCAGCGTGCTGCCTGCCACCCGCGATACCCGTCATCTCTTCAATGCCGCCCGCTTCGAACACTGCAAACCGGGCGCCATCCTGTTCAACGTCGGTCGTGGCAGCGCTGTACACTCGGGCGATTTGCTCACCGCACTGCGTACCGGCAAGCTGGCAATGGCGGTGCTGGATGTATTCGAGCAGGAGCCGCTGCCCGCCGACAGTCCACTGTGGGGACAACCCAACCTCATCGTCACCCCCCACAACAGCGCCTACAGCTTTCCAGAGGATGTGGCCCAGATATTTGTACGCAACTACATTCGCTTTATCGATGGCCAGCCACTGGATGGCAAGATTGACTTCGACAAGGGTTACTGACCAACACTGCGCATGCAAAAAAGCCCCGCCAGTCTGGCGGGGCCTTTTCATTTCAGCTGTCCCGTCCTGAATATGGTTTACACCTTTCCTCCCAATAAATGGAGAACCCGATGGGACAAGGTGTGAAACGGA
>NZ_JAAKRF010000021.1:0-61051 GCF_049173005.1 Aeromonas sp. 602658
ATGGTGGCATCCGCCACTGATTCCGGCAGATCCGGTACCTTGATCTCGATAGTCATCTAATCAGTTCCTTGTTACTTCTTGTTCAGGGCTTAGGCCAGAGTAAGGGCATCTTCCACCAAGGCTTTCTGCTGCTTGGCATGGACGGACATGTAACCAACCGCCGGTGAGGCGGACGCCGGACGACCGGCATAACGCAGGGTGGCTCCGGTCGGCAGCACGTCATCGTAGTTGTGACGGGTGCAGTACCAGGCGCCCTGGTTTTGCGGCTCTTCCTGACACCAGACAAAATCGGTGACGTGGCTGTAATCGGCCAGAATGGCGCGCACTTCCTCTTCCGGGAAGGGGTAGAGCTGTTCGATACGCACGATCGCCACATCCTTCTGCTCCGCCTTGCGACGGGCTTCGAGCAGGTCGTAGTAGACCTTGCCGGAACAGAAGACCACCCGCTTGACCGCTTTCGGATCCAGCGCGTCGATCTCGCCAATGGCGTTCTGGAAGGTGCCTTCCGCCAGCTCTTCGAGCTTGCTCACCGCCAGCGGGTGGCGCAGCAGGGATTTGGGCGTCATGACGATCAGCGGACGGCGCATCGGACGTACCACCTGACGACGCAGCATATGGAACACCTGCGCCGGGGTTGAGGGCACGCACACCTGCATGTTGTGCTGGGCGCACATCTGCAGATAACGCTCCAGACGGGCGGAGGAGTGCTCCGGGCCCTGCCCCTCGTAACCGTGCGGCAGCAACATGGTCAGGCCGCACATCCGGCCCCACTTCTGCTCACCGGAGGAGAGGAACTGATCCACCACTACCTGGGCACAGTTGGCGAAATCGCCGAACTGGGCTTCCCATATGGTGAGGCCAGCCGGCTCGGCGCTGGCGTAACCATATTCAAAGGCCAGTACCGCGTTCTCGGTCAGCACAGAGTCATACACCTCGAACGGGCCTTGCTCGTCGTGCAGGTTGCACAGCGGGGTGTAGGTGCTGGCATCGGTCTGGCTGTGCAGCACGGCGTGGCGGTGGAAGAAGGTGCCACGGCCGGAGTCTTCACCGGTAAAGCGGATGCGGGAACCCTTGTCCACCAGAGTGGCGTAGGCCAGGGTCTCGGCAAAGCCCCAATCCACCAGCTTCTCGCCCGCTGCCATCAGACGGCGGTCTTCGTAAATCTTCTCAACCTGACGCTGCAGCACGTGGGTTGCCGGATACTGGCTCACCCGCTCGCCGAGGCTCTTGAGGTGATCCATCGGCACGGCACTCTCATAGGCCATGTTCCAGTCGTGGCCCAGATACGGCGTCCAGTCGACGGAGTGTAGCTCCATCGGCCGCCACTCCTTGCTCACCCGCTCACCGCGATCCAGCGCTTCACGATACTCGTTGACCAGTTCGGTCGCCCGCTCCTGAGCGAGGCTCCCCTCGGCCACCAGCTGATCGGCGTAGATCTTGCGCGGGGTCGGGTGCTGCTTGATCTTCTGGTACATCAAAGGCTGGGTCGCGCTCGGTTCGTCCGCTTCGTTGTGACCGTGACGACGGTAGCAGACCAGTTCGATCACCACGTCGCGTTTGAAGGTGTTGCGGTAATCCAGTGCAATCTGGGTCACCAGCACCACGGCTTCCGGATCATCCCCGTTGACGTGCAGCACCGGCGCCTGCACCGCCTTGGCGATGTCGGTGCAATATTCGGTGGAGCGCAGGTCACGGATATAGGAGGTGGTGAAACCAACCTGGTTGTTGATGACGATGCGCACCGTCCCGCCCACGCCATAGGCACGGGTCTGGGACATGTTGAAGGTCTCGGCCACCACGCCCTGACCGGCCATGGCCGAGTCACCGTGAATGGTGATGGGCAACACGCTGGAGCCATCCTTGTCACCGCGACGATCCATGCGGGCACGGACCGAGCCGATGACCACGGGGTTGACGATCTCGAGGTGGGAGGGGTTGAAGGCGAGCGCCAGATGGACGTTGCCACCCGGGGTGGCGAAGTCGGAGGAGAAGCCCATGTGGTACTTCACATCACCGGTACCCCAGGATTCGCCATGCTTGCCTGCAAACTCGTCGAACAGATCCTGAGTGCGCTTGCCCAGCACGTTGATCAGCACGTTGAGGCGACCGCGGTGGGCCATACCGATAACGGCCTCTTTGCAGCCCTGCTCACCGGCGCGACGGATCAGCTCCTTGAGCATGGGGATCATGGCGTCGCCCCCTTCCAGCGAGAAGCGCTTGGCTCCCGGGAACTTGGCACCCAGATATTTCTCCAGCCCTTCGGCGGCGGTCAGGCTCTCGAGGAAACGGGTCTTCTCTTCGAGGGTGTAGCTCCCCTTCCCTTCAATGGATTCGAGGCGCTGTTGCAGCCAGCGCTTCTCTTCCGTGGAGGTGAGGTGCATGTAGTCGGCGCCTATGCTGCCGCAATAGGTCTTCTTCAGTGAGGCGTAGAGGTCGGAGAGCACCATGGTCTCGCGACCGATGGCGTAGGAGCCCACATTAAAGGTGGCCTCCATATCTGCGCCCTGCAGGTTGTGGAACGCAGGATCCAGTTCGGCAACGGTTTCACGCTGCCACAGGCCCAGCGGGTCCAGATTGGCATTCTGGTGACCACGGAAACGGAAGGCATTGATCAACTGCAATACCCGCACCTGCTTGGCATCCACTTGCGGATCGGAGACGGGGGCACTGTAGCGAGAGGGATCCTTGGCCAGACGACGGAAATAATCGCGGACCTGGGAGTGGGGTTGTTCGACCGCATGGCCATTGACCTGGGGCAGCTCGCTAAAGAGGCTGCGCCACTCATCGGATACGGAGTCAGGATTTTCCAGGAAGGATTCGTACAAATCCTCGATATAGCTTGCATTCGCACCAGCCAGGTGAGATGACTCCAACCAGGCCTTCATCACGCCGTTATGCATTTCTATCCCTTGTACTTCTTGTTACTGCTGCGCAGCTTGTAGGGGTCAAATAGCCATCCTGCCACGGGTCGGATGGCTATCCAGAGGTCGGGCCAGCACCTGGCCGGCCCTGATACTAAACAGCCCGATTGAGCAACATCGACTTGATCTGGCCAATCGCCTTGGTCGGATTCAAGCCTTTCGGACAGACGTTCACGCAGTTCATGATGCCATGGCAGCGGAACACGCTGAATGCGTCGTCCAGATTCCCCAGTCGTTCGGTGGTCGCGGTGTCGCGGCTGTCAGCCAGCCAGCGGTAGGCGGCGAGCAGCCCGGCCGGACCGATGAACTTGTCGGGATTCCACCAGAAGGAGGGGCACGAAGTGGAGCAGCAGGCACAGAGAATGCACTCGTACAGGCCGTCAAGCTTGGCGCGCTCTTCGGGGGATTGCAGGTGCTCACGCACCGGCGGCAACTTGTCATCATTGATGAGGAAGGGTTTGACCTTCTCCCACTGGGTGTAGAACTGGGTCATGTCGATCACCAGATCACGGATCACCGGCAGGCCGGGCAAGGGGCGGATAACGACGTTATTGCCCTTCTTCAGCAGGTCGGAGAGCGGGGTGATACAGGCAAGACCGTTCTTGCCATTCATGTTGAGACCGTCTGATCCACAGACCCCTTCGCGGCAAGAGCGGCGGAAGGCGAGCGTGGGATCCAGCTCTTTCAACTGGATCAGTGCGTCGAGCACCATCATGTCGGAACCTTCAGGAATATCAAGACGATATTCCTTCATATGGGGGACGTTATCAACATCCGGATTGTATCTGTAGACAGAGAATGTGACGTTCATAGGGCTGGCTCCGCAATCAGTAAGTCCGGACCTTGGGCGGGAACGCCTCACGGGTCTTGGGTGACATGTTGACAGCGCGACGGGTCATGGACTCGGTGTCCGGATGATAGAGGCTGTGGCACAGCCAGTTCTCATCGTCGCGATCCGGGAAGTCGAAGCGGCAGTGAGCACCGCGACTCTCGGTACGGAAGTTGGCAGCTACCGCCGTGGCAAACGCCGTCTCCATCAGGTTGTCCAGCTCCAGACACTCGATGCGCTGGGTGTTGAACTCCTTGGAGGTGTCGTCCAGACGGGCTGACTTGAGGCGCTCACGGATAACCTTGAGCTCGGCCAACCCTTCTGCCATCGCCGCACCTTCGCGGAATACGGAGAAGTTGTTCTGCATGCAGCGCTGCAGGTCTTTGCGGATCTGCACCGGGTCTTCCCCGTCACGGCAATTTTCCCAGCGGTTGAAGCGAGCCAATGCGGCATCCAGATCCGATTCGGAAGCATCGCGGCCGTGATCCATCTCGCCCAGGGTGTTGACCAGATGCATGCCGGCCGCGCGGCCGAACACCACCAGATCCAGCAGGGAGTTGCCGCCCAGACGGTTAGCGCCGTGCACCGAGACGCAGGCAATCTCGCCCACCGCAAACAGACCGACTACCGGCACGTCGTTGCCATTCTTGTCCTGGGTCAGGCACTGGCCATTCACGTTGGTCGGCACGCCGCCCATCATGTAGTGGCAGGTCGGGATGATCGGGATCGGCTCTTTGACCGGGTCCACGTGGGCGAAGGTGCGAGAGAGCTCGCAGATCCCCGGCAGACGGGATTCCAGCACCTCTTTGCCAAGGTGATCCAGCTTGAGCTTGATGTGCGGGCCCCAAGGACCGTCGCAACCACGGCCTTCGCGGATCTCGATCATGATGGAGCGGGCCACCACATCTCGACCGGCCAAGTCCTTGGCGTTCGGGGCATAACGCTCCATGAAGCGCTCGCCATCTTTATTGAGCAGATAGCCGCCTTCACCACGGCAGCCTTCAGTTACAAGCACCCCTGCCCCGGCGATACCGGTCGGGTGGAACTGCCACATCTCCATGTCCTGCACGCCGACCCCGGCACGCAGCGCCATGCCGACGCCGTCACCTGTGTTGATGTGGGCGTTGGTGGTGGACTGGTAGATGCGACCGGCGCCGCCGGTGGCCAGCACGGTGGCCTTGGCCTTGAAGTAGACCACTTCACCGCTCTCCATGTCGATGGCGGTACAACCCACCACGTGGCCGTCCTGGTTCTTCACCAGATCCAGCGCATACCACTCGGAGAAGACGGTGGTCTTGTTCTTGACGTTCTGTTGGTAGAGGGTGTGCAGCAGGGCGTGGCCGGTACGGTCGGCAGCAGCCGCAGTACGGGCAGCCTGCTCGCCACCGAAATTCTTGGACTGACCACCAAACGGACGCTGGTAGACAGTGCCGTTGTCGAAACGGGAGAAGGGCAAGCCCATGTTCTCCAGCTCATAGATGGCTTCGGGGCCGGTCTTGCACATGTACTCGATGGCCTCCTGATCACCGATGTAATCGGAGCCTTTTACGGTGTCATACATGTGCCACTGCCAGTTGTCGTCGTGGGCATTGCCCAGCGCAACCGTGATGCCGCCCTGGGCGGAGACAGTGTGAGAACGGGTCGGGAAGACCTTGGACAACAGAGCGCAGCTCTTGCCGGACTGGGCAATCTGCAGCGCGGCGCGCATGCCGGCACCACCGGCACCAATCACGACCGCATCAAATTCACGAGTTGGAATAGTCACCTTACACACCCCACAGCACGACGAAACCCGTCATCAGATAGACAAACAGCACCACGACCAGGGCAAATTGCAGCGCCCCGCGCAGCCCTACCGGCTTGATATAGTCGGTCAACACCTGCCACAGACCGATCCAGGCATGGATCAGTACGCAGAGCAGGGCCAACAGGGTGAATACCTTGGTGAAGGTATTGGCGAAGAAACCTGTCCACACCTCAAAGGTGATGTCGTTGAACGCGACAAAACTCACCAGATAGAGGACATAGCAGGTCATGATGAGGGCGGTGGCGCGGATCAGGATGTAATCGTGAACGCCGCTGCGCCCGAAAGTTGCAGAATTGGTTACCATACAAGCACTCCCGCCAATACAGCCAGGATCGCGGTGATCACGAAGGCCACACGGGCACTCTGATTACCGGATTCCAGCTCTTCCCAATAGCCCATGTCCATGACCAGATGACGCAAACCGCCCACAATGTGGTAAGCCAGCGCAGTCAGGATCCCCCACAGCACGAGTTTGACCAGGAAGTTGTCCATGATGGCAACCACGGTTGCAAACCCTTCGGGAGAGGCGAGTGAAGTGCCAAGCATCCACAGCAAGATGCCCAGTGCCACAAAGGTAATAACCCCTGAAACACGGTGCAGGATGGAGGCGATGGCAGTGACAGGAAAGCTGATCGTTTGTAGGTCGAGGTTGACCGGTCTCGGTTTGTTTTTCACGCTTGCCCACTCAGCTCTATTGAGCACGTTAGTTATTGTTTTAACTCACATTTGAGGGCACGGGATGGTGATTGTTGGCTATTTGTTACCAAAACACTCTGAAAAAGCCAAAACGCGAATTTTCTGTTTCACATCAGGCTTTGCTAAAGCGTTTCAAACACCAGCAGCCATGACCCACGTGGCGCAGTATATCGACGGCCTTAACCGAAGACAATCAAACAGCTACAAAGAAAACACAAAACCGCAAACTTGATCGCATATTTAATTTAACATTCCGTTAATGCCTTTAATGCCGCCCCAGCAAAATTGACATTGATAGGGAACTCTGTTTCAAATAGGGCGCTCCAGCCACCTCGGTATGGGTAACAACCTTTGCCAGCGTCATAAAAGTCGTAATAGAGTAGGACTGGAACCAAATTATAAAGAGCAAAGGAGACGTGCTATGGCTGATAAGATAGCCACCCTACACCTGCCCGGGAAAGATCCGGTTGAACTGCCGATCCTTTCTGGAACCGTTGGACCGGATGTTGTCGATGTTAGAAAGCTGGGTGGGCAAGGGTATTTCACCTTTGACCCGGGCTTTATGGCGACCGGTTCTTGCAAATCTGCCATCACCTACATTGACGGGGATCAGGGTGTCTTGCTGCACCGTGGCTACCCCATCGCCCAGTTGGCCAAAGAGTCCAACTACCTCGAAGTCTGCTATATCCTGCTCTACGGCGAGGCGCCCACCAAGGCACAGTTTGCCGATTTCCAGCGTACCGTGACCCGCCATACCATGGTGCACGAGCAGATTGCCTTTTTCTTCCGCGGCTTCCGTCGTGACTCCCACCCCATGGCCATCATGTGTGGTGTGGTGGGCGCACTCTCTGCCTTCTATCACGACGCCCTGGACATCAACAACGAACAGCACCGCGAGATCTGCGCCTTCCGCCTCATCTCCAAGATGCCGACCCTGGCGGCCATGTGTTACAAGTACTCCATCGGCCAGCCGTTCATGCATCCGCGCAACGCCCTCTCCTATGCAGGCAACTTCCTGCATATGATGTTTGCGGTACCGACCGAGGAGTACAAGGTCAATCCGGTGGTCGAACGCGCCATGGACCGCATCTTTACCCTGCATGCGGATCACGAACAGAACGCCTCCACCTCAACCGTCCGTCTGGCTGGCTCCTCCGGTGCCAACCCGTTTGCCTGTATCGCCGCAGGTATCGCCTCCCTGTGGGGTCCGGCCCATGGTGGTGCCAACGAAGCCTGCCTGCGCATGCTGGAGGAAGTAGGCTCGGTGGATCGCATCCCCGAGTACATCGCCAAGGCCAAGGACAAGAACGATCCGTTCCGTCTGATGGGCTTTGGTCACCGTGTCTACAAGAACCATGACCCTCGTGCCACCGTGATGCGCGAAACCTGCCACGAAGTACTGACCGAGCTGCAGATCAAGGATCCGCTGCTGGACGTGGCCATGGAGCTGGAGCGCATCGCGCTCTCCGACCCCTACTTCATCGAGAAGAAACTCTACCCGAACGTGGACTTCTACTCCGGTATCATCATGAAGGCGATCGGTATCCCGATGAACATGTTCACCGTGATCTTCGCCATCTCCCGTACCATCGGCTGGATTGCCCACTGGAACGAGTTCCACTCCGATCCGGATAGCAAGATCGGCCGCCCGCGCCAGCTCTACGTGGGCCACCCGCAACGGGACTTCACGCCGCTTGATCAACGCTAATGAACTGAATCAACATGGTTTGTTACAAAGGCGGTCATTGACCGCCTTTTTGTTTGCCGCTTTAATGCCCTTTTCAGCTCAAGGAGCCCTTATGAAACCTCTGCTTGCCAACGCCGTCCTGCTGCTCACCGCCTGTCAGGGCACCACGGTCCAACAGGGTGAGACCCTCTATATCAACAGCCAGCTGGTCGATTGCGTCGGGGTTGGCCCGATGCAGTGCATGCAGGTTCGCAGTGATGAGCAGCAGCCCTGGACGCTGTTCTACCAGCAGATAGAGGGCTTCCAGTTCGAGCCGGGCTACGGCTATCAACTCATTGTCAGCAAAGAGCAGCTCACCGATGTGCCGGCCGATGCCCCCTCCCTGCGGTATAGGCTGATCAAAGTAGTGAACAAGGTCGCCAGCAAGTAACAAGATCAAAAAACGGGGGATGGCTGATGCCATCCCCCGTTGCTTTATGAGGACTGCGCCTCATCAGGCACGATCAGGTCGGCACCAGTGCCATATGCAGCAGCGGATAGGGCTTGCCCTGACCATCCAGCGGCGAGCGCCCCGCCACGGCGAACCCCATCTTTTGGTAGAAGCCCGCCGCCTGCTCATTCTGTTCGTTGACGTCAACCAGCGTCGCGCCGCACTGGCTGATGGCATGTTCCACCAGCCGGCGACCCACGCCACTGCCGCGTACGGCTGGCGCCACAAACAGCATCTCTATCTTGCCATCACATAGCCCGCAAAAACCGGCGATGCGCCCCTCCTCCGTCCGGGCACAGTGCAGTGTCACCGCATCGAAGTAGTGCTCCAGAATAAGCGGTTTGAGCGCGAGGATCTCGGCCTCGGGCAGGAAGTGGTGGGTCGCCCACACCGAGGCTTCCCACTGCGCGATCAGGGCCGGATAATCGGCCCGCGTTGCAGTATCAATCTTCATCCATGACTCTTTGTTGCAGCCCGCAGGATGGCTGTGGCCTCCCTGCAGGCCAACCTGATTAGCGCGCCTGCACCGCTTGCAGCAGCACCGACACATCGGCACCAAAACTGCGGGTACGGATCGCCTCGCGGATCTCCGCTTCGCTGTAGCGGCTGCCCGGATAGACCACCACGCAGGAGGTGTCGCCGGGCTTGAGGAAGTGGGTCTCGCCAAACGGGGTATAACGGGTGGCACCGATGCTGATGAGCGCATGGGGAGGATACCCCGCCTGCGCCAGCAGCCCCTGAATGTGCTCCGCCGGCCCTTCATCTTGCTGATGGTTGAACTTGTCGATGGCCCAGTCGAGCAGTTTGCCGTGGAAGTAGCTGTAGTCGATGGCGGCGCTGTCTACCCCGTAGGCGTGCAGCTCGCCATCGCGCTCCAGATAGCAGGCGATACGATAGTCATCGAGCTCGCAACCGGCGGCAAAACCGGAAAGCGGCAGCAGCTTGGCCGCCAGCCCCTTGCTCTCTTCGCCCCAGTTCTTCTTCTCGCTGATCTTCTTGGCGTTGGGACGGCGGATGGAACAGTCGTTATAGGCACCAAAGGCGCGGGGATGGATCGCCACCACCTGCTTGCCGGCATACTCCAGCTCGCACCAGAGGGCTACTTCCGGCTCGATCTGCACCTTCTCGTCACCGCTGACCGCCGCTTCCGGCAGGAAGATCGCCTTGTCGCTCAACGGGAATACCCCGAGCTGACCCGGATGGCCAGGCACAAAGAAGGGAAACAGCGCCTTGGGCGCCGTGGTGTCGCGCACGACTACCGCTACGAAGTCCGATGCTTCGCCCGCCTGCTCCAGATGACCGGCGAAATTGCCCGCGACCCCTAGTCCGATAAACTTGCTCTCTGCTGCTATCTGCATCTTGCTCACCTGCATCTTGCCCACGCAAGGTAGCAGGCCCGTCACCCACTACCGCTAAAGTGGCAAGATTAAACCACAAGGGCCCCGCCTTCGCCCAGTCCGGCCCTGTGGGGATGTGCGCCAGTGCGCTTTTTTAGGGACGAGAAGGCGTGGCGAACCAGCCATTGCGCACTCATTCGGCTACGCGGTGACCGCGCTGGAAACAGTGCGTTTCCGGCATCTCCCCTCTTTCTCCTTGGGACTCAACTTCATCTTTGTTAGGCTGCCGGCATGCAAAACAACTGTGCGCTTGAGTGCGCCACTGCTCATCACGGCAACCCCACTGGAGAGAAAACGGATGATCGACAAACTAGCCTGGCTCACCTTTAAAGATCAGCAGCTGCTCTGCGCCCGCTCCCACGGCAAGGACATCTATTACATCCCGGGCGGCAAACGCGAGCCGGGCGAGAGCGACGAGGCGGCGCTGATCCGCGAGATTGAGGAGGAGCTGGCTGTCACCCTGCAGCCCGATACCCTGCGCTTTGCCTGCGAGTTCAGCGCTCAGGCCGATGGCAAACCGGCAGGTGTCGAGGTGCGACTGCGCTGCTACACCGGCGAAGCGAGCGGCACCCCGATCGCCTCGGCAGAAATTGCCGAGCTGCGCTGGCTCGACAGCTCTCACCTCGATGAGCTCTCCCCCGTCTCTCGTCTGCTTTTTGCCTGGTTGGTTGAGCAAGGGTTGATCCACTGACTCCATAACCGGGAGCGATACAAACAAAAAAGAGGTGAGCCAATGGCTCACCTCTTTTGCTTCAGACATGGCAGCAATCAGGGCAGTATCACCGCTCGCACCTCCACCTTCGGCGAATCAAACGCATCTTGCGCGGCGATGAGTTGCAGCTCGTAAGCCTGCTGGCGCCAGGTCTCCTGCAGCACCGCATCCACCGAGGCGTTGGTGCGTTCGAACGCGCTGACCGCATCGTGACCAGCAAGCAAATTCGCCAGCATCAGGGCGCTGATAAGATCGCCAACCCCCACCGGCTGGCGGGCAAAGTCATAGAGCGGACGGGCAATCAGGTAATCCCCTTGCGGGGTCGCCAGCAGCATCTCGAAGCTGCTGGAGTCCTGCGCCGCACGACCGAGATGCTTGACCAGCACCAGCTTGACGCCGCGAGCCAGCAGCTGATGGGCAGCCGCGCGGGTCTGATCCAGATCAGCCAGATGGGTATCGCAGAGGGTCTCCAGCTCCAGCAGGTTGGGGGCCATCATGTCGGCCACCGGCAACGCCTGCTCGGTCAGGAAACGGGTGACGCCAGGAGCGACGATACATCCCTTCTCCGGGTGACCCATCACAGGGTCGCAGAAGTAGATGGCATCGGGGTTGGCCGCCTTGACAGCGTTGACCACGGTCAGGATCTCGTCCCCCTGCTCGGCGGAGCCAAGGTAGCCACTCAGCACGGCGTCACACTGGCTCAACACCTCGATATTGCCCAATCCTTTCACCAGCGCACTGATATGACCCGCCGGCATCGCCATCCCCTGCCACCCCTGGGCATATTGGGTGTGGTTGGAAAACTGCACCGTGTTGATGGGCCATACATCCATACCAAGGCGGCGCATGGGGAAGACGGCCGCGCTGTTGCCGGCACAACCAAAGACCACGTGGGACTGAATAGAGAGAACGGATTTCATCGGGAATACCACAGCAAAGGATCAGCAAGGTGGGCAATATATCGGATGAAGATAACGATGCGCCACCTTGGCGCGGGATGAACAGGCAATTTCCTGACTAAAGACAGGTTTTTTACGCCATTTGGCCCACATCAACAAGGTGAGCGGAGCCATGATGCGCCGCGTCCGTCCGTCACATCCCGTTGTACTCAACGCCATGACGGGCAAAGTGATAGACCCATCCCTCATCACACGGCATGTCACTGGGTGGCGAAATCAGCTCAGGCAACACAGTCACCTTGCCACCAGCGGCATATTGCAGCGCCATCAGGGCGCAGAGCGCCGCATCGTAGCGATCGGTGCCTGCCAGCACGCCCGCGGGCAGCAAGGCCGCCAGATCGGGCCGTGCCGGGGAGGCCTTGCCGCCCACTTTGGCCAATGCCGGATAGACCTCCAGCACGGCACGACTGGCCTTCGGGGCAACGGTCGGCACCAGTTGCAGATCCGAGAGCCGCGGCAGCATGGAGAGCGCCAGGGTGGCGTTGTTGCCGAGCCGGTCGAAGGTAGCCGAGAGCGGCTTCTTGCCGTACTGCTGATACAGCCAGCGCTCGCAGTCGCGATAGGCGTAGGGGTTGTCTATCTCCCGCTCGGGCACGGCGCAGCTGTGTGGTTGGCCGTTGAGCAGATCCCGCAAGACGCGGGGAAAAGCGAGTGGCGCATCGATACCGAGCGCCAGTTGCGGACAGGCTTCTACCTGCACCTGGGTCAGCTCGTTTTGCAGGGCGGGACGCAGCAGAGCGGCCAGATCCGGCGCCACCCGCGAGCTCAGGCGAAACAGCGGCGACACCCCGAGCCAGTGCAGGCGGTTGGATTCTGCCTGCCAGCCCACCACGGCCACCGCCTGGGCACTGCCCTGCCAGCCACGCACATCCCAGCCGATCCCGATTGCACTCATCTGTCCTGCCGTCATCAATTACCTCTGTTTGCCTGTCACAAGTTGCAAGAGGCACAGGGTAATCAGCAGAGGCCCTTAACGCAAAGCGAACCGCCCACTCAGAACGATTTCTGGAAGTTCACCAGTGGCAGAATGGGGAACACGCCGTTGGCGGCATAGTTGGCCAGCCCGATCTGCAAGCCGTCGAGGTGCTTGGTCGCATTGATAAAGCCAATCTGGAAGGTGGTACGCTCGGCATAGTTGACGAGGCCAACGTTGGCCAGCGCATTGCCCTTGGCGATATTGACCGCCCCCCAGTTAAGCCCCTGCACATTGTTGGTCAGGTTGACCAGCCCCAGATTGACGCCGGTATCCTGCCCTTCGTGCCAGTTGATGGCGTTGATGGCGACCCCGCCAAACTGGTGGCGCACCCGACCAGCACCCAGGAATACCCCGAGCTGCAGGCCGCTGAACTGATCCACATCGGAGAGGGCGAAGATCGGCAGATCAATACCCTTCACCTGCCCGGTCCGACCGTAGAGCAGCGAGGCGCGCGCTCCTTCCACCTGATGGGACGCGGGCAAATTGACCCCGGGCAGCGAGACCTGCACCGGAGTACTGGCCTGCGCGACACCGCACAGAGTCAGGGCGCTGCATGCCAGCAGCAGGCGGGAGAGTGTCATGGAAAGTTCCTTGGGCCATAGAGAGTGGCCCGATCCTAACAGTCAGGGGAGAGTGTGGGCACACCAGCAGGGACGAGGTGCGTCACGATACGTCACGGTTGGCCCTCTCACCTCTCCATCAGGACTTGCGAAAGCGCCACCTCAAGGACAATCGACCACTTTTTCGCAGCGAGTGGCCCCTCTTCCTTTCTTTGCCTGAGCGAACTGCCTAAAATAGTCGCCCTGCTGTATCCGGCATTCATCCATCTAGAGGATTTCCCATGGAGACGTTTCTGCTCGAAGGTCACCCCTTCGTTGCCTTGTGTGACCTTATCAAACATCAGGGGTGGGCCGATTGTGGCGGCGCCGCCAAAGCCCTCGTTGCCGAAGGGCTGGTCGAGGTGGACGGTCAGGTGGAGACCCGCAAGCGCTGCAAGATCGTGGCCGAACAGGTGGTCAACTTCAACGGCATGAAGGTCGTGGTGAAAGAGGGTGTCAGCCCGGAGATTGGCTAAACCCGTTTCGGGGAGCCACTCTCCGGCAACCCGCTAGCTGGCCTTGATCGATAGGGTCAGCACAAAACGCGCCATCGCCTCATCCCCGTTCAATGACGGGCAGGTGGCCACCACCCGGATGGGGCGATTAATGCGCTGACCGCTTGCCAACGATTCGTCGATCATGGCGTCAATCTCCTCCCCCGCTGCGCAGTCGAACTGCACATCCCCCTCCGGTCGTTTCAAAAACTCCCCCTGCACATCCTTGAAGGCGAAGTGCACCTTCTTGCGCCGCTGCCGCCCCTTCTCCATCACCAGTAGACCACCTACCAGATCGGCGCCGGTCGCCAGCGCGCCAAAATACATGCTGCCCAGGTGGTTGCGGGTACGCCAGCCAAGAGGAATGCGAATGCGCAGCGCTTTGGCGTTCATCTCTTCGATGATCGGGGCACAAAACCCGATGACGGGAATATAGCGCCAGGCAAACAGCCGAAGCGCCAGATTGGCTTTGAAGCGTTGCAAATCCATATGCGAACTGATCCGATGAGTTAATGTAAACAACATGTTGCCTGCATCTGCGCCATTCGACAAGCACAGGGATCACGGTTACGACCTTTGCCCAACGCAAAAAAACAGAGGGAACCGCACCGGTTCCCTCTTTTCGCTCATGTCGCTGTTACAGCAATGTGCCGCTCAGGCGCGCTTCTCTTCGAGCCAAGCCCCCTGACTCTGCATCTCGAACAGCTGGGCATAGTGACCGCCGAGGGCCATCAACTCATCATGGGTACCCCGCTCATTCACCTGACCGCGGGAGAGCAGCAGGATCTCGTCCGCATCGACGATGGTCGAGAGGCGGTGGGCGATGGCGATGGTAGTGCGACCACGACGGGCGGCAGAGATCGCCTGCGACAGCGCCAACTCGGTCTGGGAGTCCACGCTCGCCGTCGCTTCATCCAGAATGAGGATGCGCGGATCTCCCACCAGTGCACGGGCAAAGGAGAGCAGTTGCCGCTGACCGGCGGAGAGGTTCTTGCCACCCTCCTCCATCAGGGTGTTGATCCCCTGTGGCAGGCTGCGCACAAACTCGGCCAGCTGCACCTCGCTCAGCGCCTGCCAGAGCCGCGCGTCATCTATGCCGGCGCGACCGAGACGCAGGTTCTCCGCTAGGGTGCCGACAAAGATAAAAGGATCCTGCTGCACCAGCCCGATGCTGCGGCGCACCGCCGCCAGCGACAGGGTATCCAGTGCGTGATCATCGAAGCGGATCTGCCCCTGATCCAGCGGATAGAAGCCCATCAGCAGGCTGATAATGGTGGACTTGCCGCTGCCGGTATGGCCCACCAGCGCCAGCATCTGGCCCGGTTTTGCGGAAAAACTGACCTCCCGCAGCACCTGTTGCTCACCATCGTAGGAAAAGCTCACCCGCTCGAAACTGACCCGCCCTTCCAGCGGGCGCAGCTCGCCCTCGGTGCTCTCGCGGGTTTCATCGAGCAGGGCAAAGACCCGCTCCCCCGCCACCATCGCCTGCTGCAACTGGTTAAGCTGGTTGGTCATCTCGATGAGCGGCTCGATCATCCGGCCCAGATAGCTGATAAAGGCGTAGAGCACCCCTACCTGGATAGCACCCGCGTGGCTCCCCCCCTCATGGGCAAACAGCGCCAACAGGCCGATCAGCACCATCATGTAGAAGAGATCGATTAGCGGACGCAGCAAAATGCCGTTGATCTTGAGGCTCTTGATCCGTGCCGACCAGTGTTGCTGGTTCACCTCGGCAAAGGCGTTGGCAAAGTGGCGCTCCTGCACCATCGCCTGAATAACCGGCATCCCCTGCAGCGACTCGTTGAGGCGGCTGTTGATGTCGGAGAGCAGACTGCGGGTCGCTCGCACCACTGGCACGCTCAGTTTCTGGTAGAGCCACATCACCCCACCCACTGCGGGCAGCAACAGGGAGCAGACCAGCATCAGCCGCAGATCCAGCAGCGCCATCGAGATGAGGATGCCGCACAACAGCACCACCTTTTGCACCAGCAAGCCGATCACCTGCACATAGAGGTTCATGATCGCCTCGGTGTCGTTGGTGATGCGGGAAATCAGCGAGCCGGAGCGATGCTTGTCAAAGTAGCGGGCCGGCAAACGGATGGCGGTAGCAAATACCTGCTCGCGCAGGGTTTGCACCACCGCCTGAGCGATGCGATTGAAGCGCAAGGATTGCAAATAGAAACCCGCCGCCGACAGCACCTGCAAACCCAGATAGCCCGCTGCAATCAGTGCTATGGTGGGCAGCACGATATTGCGAGGCGCCAGATAGTCATCGATAAAGAGCTTGATCAGCAGCGGCCCGGCCACTTCGGCGCCGGTGGCAAGCAGCAAACAGATCCCCGCCTGAATAAGCCAGCGAGGATACTGGGCGCAGTAAGCGAGCAGTCGTTTAATGGTCGGATTCACAGGCTCTCCTCCACCGCTTCTTCGAGACGCTGATAACGCACCATATCTGCATACCAGCCATTGTGCGCCATCAGGGCACCATGATGACCCCGTTCGCTAACGGCCCCCTGCTCCAGCACCAGGATCTCGTCGGCCTGCTCCACCGCTGTCATGCGATGGCTGACCAGGATCAGGGTGCGACGATGGGCTTTGAGAGCGTGCAGAATTTGCTGCTCGGTGTGGGCATCCACCGCCGAGAGCGCATCATCGAGCACCAGAATGGGCGCATCCAGCAGCAGGGCGCGGGCAATGGCCAGCCGCTGTTTCTGGCCGCCGGAGAGGGTCACCCCTTTCTCCCCCACCTCGGTCTCATAGCCCTTGGGGAAACGCACGATATCATCGTGGACACAGGCAATGCGCGCCACCCGTTCGACCTCCTCGCGGCTCGCATCGGGTTTGCCCAGGGCAATATTGGCAGCGATGGTGGTGGAAAACAGGAATGGCTCCTGCGGCACATAGGCAAACTGGCTGCGCAGTGTGGCGAGCGGCAGCTGGTCAATCGGAACGCCACCCATGACAATCGAACCGTGAGTCGGATTGGCAAGGCGCATCAACAGCTTGAGCAGGGAGCTCTTGCCTGCCCCGGTGCGCCCCACCACCCCGAGCATCCCCCCTTGCTTGAGGGTAACGTCGATATCCGCAAGCAGGGTGCGCTGCTCAACTTGATAGCTCACCCCTTTGATCTGCAAAGGAAAGGCAGAGGTAAACGCGGCCGGCTGGGCGGGCTCTTCGATATCGCTGCGCTCCCCCAGCAGGCTTTCGATACGGGAGTAGGCGGCGCTGCCCCGCTCGATGATGTTGAACAGCCAGGCGATGGCAAACATCGGCCAGATCAGCTGGCCGAGGTACATGGTGAAGCTGGTGAGCTCACCCAGAGTCAGCTCATCGCGCAGCACCAGCACACTGCCCCCCGCCACCGCGAGGAAGTAGGAGCAACCGATACAGAGATAGATGACCGGATCGAACTTGGCATCGATGCGGGCCACCGCCATATTGCGCTCCCCCGCCTGTTTGGTCAGCTCGGCAAAGCCTTCATCTTCCAGCGATTCAACCGCATAGGATTTCAACACCCGCACGCCGGAAAGGGCCTCCTGGGTCTTGTTGTTGAGCCTGGAGAAGGCCCCTTGCGCCGCCTTGAACTGGGTGTAGATCTGGGTGCCGAAGCGGTTCATGAAATAGGCCATCACCGGCAGCGGCAGCAAGGAGACCAGCGTCAACTGCCAAGAGTACTGGCTGCACATGATGGAGAGCACCAATACCCCGACCATGATGGAGTCCACCAGGGTTAGCACCCCTTCGCCAGCGGTCATCTCCACAGCCTGAATGTCATTGGTGGCATGGGCCATCAAATCGCCAGTACGGTGGCGCTGATAAAAATCGGGGCTCATCCGGGTGAAATGGCTGAAAAGGCGATTGCGCAACACATAGGCCAGACGGTAAGAGGCACCAAACAGCATCACCCGCCAGACGTAGCGCAGCAGATAAATCAGCACACCCAGACCAAACAGCCCCGCCAGATAGCGCATCAGGGTACCATTGTCGAGACCGCCCTTGGTGATGCCATCCACCACCCAGCCCACCACTTTGGGCGGAATAACGGTCAACAGGGCCACCATCAGCAGCAGGGAGATGGCAGCCAGATAACGGGGCCACTGCTCCTTGAAAAACCAGCTCAATCGTAGAAATACGCTCACACCACCAACCTTTAGCGCTCTCTGCCCGTGACTGCTCCAAGGAGCGGCCATCAGAGAAGCCACGCAGAAATAGAAGAATGAAAACAATCGCCTCCGGCTGGAGGCGATTCGAACGAAAGCTCATCATATCCCGAACCAGGATGGTTGAGAATAATTACTATTTAATTCACTGTGACATGCGATCATCACCTGATGAATAGGGATTATACGAATTTTCATGCTGCTCACCGGTCAACAGGAAGTGTGACACCTCTTCCCGGGTCTGGCTGAAGACCTGTTGCAACTGCTCCAGATCCGCCTCGCTCAGCACCTCGTTTTGCCGCAGGCGCCACTCCAGCTCGCCAGCCACCAATTGCAGACGGGCCGCCGAGATATTGGCAGACACCCCCTTGAGGGTATGCAGCAGCTTGCTGGCCACCTCGGGCTGCTGACGGCGCAAGGCGGAACGGATCTCCCACAGATCGTCCTTGTGCTCCGACATAAACAGCTTGAACAGGATCTGCAATGCCTCCTTGTCCTGCTCCAGCCGCTTGAGGGCATCCTGCAGATCGAGGATCCCCATCATATCCGGCGGTTTCACCTCCATGATCCCCGCCTGCTCCACCCCTTGCGGCTTCACCCACTGCAGCAGGTTGTTGTAAAGATCCAGCTTGCTCACCGGCTTGGTGACGTAACCATTCATCCCCACCCCCAGGCAGCGCTCCTTGTCTCCATGCATGGCGCTGGCAGTGAGGGCTATGATGGGCACATCGTGCTTGTCGACCATTTTGCGGATCTGGCGGGTGGCATCGAGTCCGTCCAGCACCGGCATCTGCAGGTCCATCAGGATCACGTCAAAAGGCTGCTCGGCAACCCGCTCTACCGCCTCGCGACCATTGTTAACCACGCACACTACCGCATCGACCCGACGTAGATATTCGATGATGAGCTGCTGATTGACCCGGTTGTCTTCGGCCAACAGCACTCGGGTACCCTGCAACAGGGATTTGAAGTGCTGCTGATCCCCCTGAGCCTCTGCCTTGCGCAGATTGAGTTCATAAGAGCTGCCATTGAGCAACTCGTCCACCTTGGCCAGCAGGACATTCTCGGTCATCGGCTTGGGCAGAAAATGGGTCAGCCCCATGCTGTCCATCCGGGCGTGCAGCCCCTCTCTGGCCCAGGCGCTGATCATCAGGATGGGTATCCGCCGCCACTGGCTGTGCTGATACATCTCCAGCGCCAGATCGAGTCCATCCTCCTGCCCCATGCGCCAGTCGAGGATTGCCAACCGCAGATTGGGCCCCTCTTCACGCAATAATTGACGGGCACGGGAAAGGGAGTTGACCGGCAGCACTCGCACACCCGCCCGAGTCAGGATGTCCCGAGCCAGATCCAGCACCAGTTCGTTGTCATCCATCACCATCACCAGCGGCTGGTTTTCGAAGAAAACTTTCCGTCCAGCCACACCGTAGACCGCCTGCGCCATCGGGATATCGAACTTGAACAGAGAGCCGACGCCAGGCTTGCTCTCTACGGTGATCCGCCCCCCCATCAGCTCCACCAGCCGCTGGGAAATATTGAGCCCAAGACCCGAGCCGCCATATTTGCGGGTATTGCCCGCCTCCAGCTGGGTAAACGCCTGAAACAGTTGGGTCTGCTTCTCTTCGGCAATGCCGATGCCGGTATCGCGCACACTGAAGCGGATCCGCATTGGATGGGAGTTGGCCAGATCGATGGAGACTTCGACCTCACCACGTTCGGTGAATTTGATGGCATTGTTCACCAGATTGACCAGAACCTGCCCCAGCCGCAGAGGATCCCCACGCAAGAAGACAGGCACCTCCGGCGATTTGCGAATGATCACCTCCACATGTTTGCGCTCCGCCAGATCGGCAAACATGCCCGCCAGCGAGTCGAGCTGCTCGCTGAGATCGAAGTCGATCTCCTCCAACGTCAGCTTGCCGGACTCTACCTTGGTCAGATCGAGAATGTCGTTGATAAGCAGCAGCAAGGTATCTGATGAAGACTTTATCTTGCCCAGATAGTCCCGTTGTTGCTGATCCAGCTCGGTCTGCAGTGCCAGTGAGCTGAAACCGATGATGGCATTCATGGGGGTGCGGATCTCGTGGCTCATATTGGCCAGAAAATCGCTTTTCGCCTGTGCCAGCAAGGCCGTCTGACGGGACAACTCGCTCAACTTCTGATTACGACGCCATAGGGTATAGGCCACCAGCACAAAACTGATCAAGGCACCGCCAAGCACCATTAAATAGAAGCGGTTCAGCAATGATGAAGCCCGCTCCAGCTTATCCATCTTCCAGCGCACCAGGTTATCGCTCACCTGCATATCGATGAGACGATGGCGCAGGGTATGATAAGCCATCACCTGACGACTCAAATCCTTGCTCAGGTTAACCAAGGTGATCACCTCGGGTTGCGAGCCGTAATGGGAAGCAAGAGCACGCTGCAACAAGCTCAGCTGTTGCTGATACTGGTTATCGGCGCTGTGTTGCAAAAAATGGCTGAGTTGGGCCAACTCATTGAGATCACGATGCAAGAGGCTCTCTGCCGGCGTGATAGCGCGTACCTTCTCAAGCTGATGCTGAAAGGGTTGCACGATATATTCCACCGTCTTTTCCATGCTGTACAGTCTGGCCAGCTCCATCTGGTAGAGATCCAAATCCTGCAGCAACCTCTGTGAAAGAGGCGTTTGCTCAACCTCAGCATCACTACGAACCCTGTGAACAAAGCTATCGAGGATACCGGATAACTGGACGAGCCGTTGCTGAACATTGCTATCATTGGCACTCTCACGACCAAGCAGGTAAACACTGTCGGTGTTGATCCGGTTCAGCACTGCCTCCGCTGCCTGATTCAGGCTGTATGCACGCTGCTGTTGACTAAGCAGTTGCCAGCAAAGAACCGAGAAGCCGAGCAACAAGGCAGCAACAAGCAGCAGTACCACAGGGCTCTTCCGTGATCCTTTATTCATCCCGTTTTGACTCTCTACTTATAATGGCCGCTTAATTGTCCGGCTTGAGCAGAGCTCGGAGTGGAAGTGTCCACCCCAGCCGAGCGCTGTGTTAACGTTATTTCACTATTTTAACTCTGGCACTATTTTCATCACAGCCACCAGAACCGATCTTCAAGGAGACTATTATGTCATTTATCACTACTTATTGTAGCCACTGCTTTACAAGAAACCGCCTGCCCTCCACCCATGTAACCCACTCCGCCAAATGTGGGCACTGCAAGGCGTCCCTGTTCAGCCAAACCCCTTGCCTCGGGAAGGCGGATAACTTCGATACCCTGATCAACTCCGATATTCCGGTCGTTGTCGATTTTTGGGCCAGCTGGTGCGGCCCTTGCCAGCAGTTTGCTCCAGTATTTCATGATGTTGCCCATGAACTCGAACCACGGATGCGCTTTGTCAAAGTCGATACCGAGCAGCAGAGCACCATTGCCGCCCGTTACGCCATTCGCAGCATCCCCACCCTGATGGTCTTCAAACAGGGTAAAGTGGTGAACCAGATAAATGGATCCCTGCCCAAGAACATGTTCAAGCAGTGGCTGGAACAGTTCATGGATGTTTAACTTATGTTTCAGCAATGTTTGATTTATGTATTTATTTCCTCATTTTTATCAATGAGTGTGTGAGTAGAGACTGATTTTCAATATGTGAGCCTGTTTCAAACAAGTGAATGGATGTAATCTCGGCAACACAAAAACAACCATAAATTAACCGAGAGAACGATATGCACACATCGGCTGTACCCGCTACTCCATCTCGTTGGCTGGATATCAAGACCGGGATCGTGATCATGGATCTGCTCCTGCTATGCATCATGCTCGCTTGGCTCCCTTTTGATCCTATGGTCAACAAGGGGCTGGGCATTCTGGTCTTTATAGCTATTCTCTGGCTGACCGAAGCGGTCAACATCACTATCACCGCGATCTCCATCCCGGTACTTGCCACCCTGCTCGGGGTGTTTGATATGAGCAAGTCGTTGACCGACTTCGCAAACCCGGTGTTGTTCCTCTTCTTTGGCGGTTTTGCCCTGGCGGCAGCGCTATCCAAACAGGGGCTAGACACCCAGATTGCCGGTAAGGTGATGCAGCTCGCCAAGGGACACCTCGGCTGGGCTGCCATCGTACTCTTCAGTATTACTGCGGCACTCTCCATGTGGATCAGCAATACCGCTACCGCCGCCATGATGATGCCGCTGGCCCTTGGCATGCTCAAAGGTCTCGACATTCACAAGGAGCGCCGCACACTGGTCTTCGTATTGCTTGGTGTTGCCTACAGCGCCAGTATTGGCGGCATCGGCACCCTGGTAGGCAGCCCGCCCAATGCCATTGCGGCCGCCCAGATGGGGCTGGGCTTCACTGACTGGCTGAAATTTGGCATTCCTGTTGTCCTCATCTTCATGCCAGTAGGCATCGGGCTGCTCTATCTGGTAACCCGCCCCAACCTCTCACATCAGGTCAGCACAGAGCGAGTGACCATAGAGTGGACCGGCCAACGCAAGGTGACCATGCTGATATTTCTGACCACAGTGCTGTTGTGGATTGGCTCCCAGCCTATTGCCCAGGCGCTGGGAGGAATACCTCAATTTGATACACTGATCGCCATGGGAGCCATCATCGCCATCGCCGTCAGCCGGGTAGCTAGCTGGGATGACATCAACCAGAACACCGACTGGGGAGTACTGATGCTGTTTGGTGGCGGCTTGACCCTGAGCGCCATCCTTAAGCAGACCGGGGCCAACGCCTTCCTGGCGGAGCACCTATCCAACGGTCTGGCCACCATGCCGATCTTCGTCATCCTGCTCTGTCTTGCCACCTTCGTGGTGTTCCTGACCGAGCTGGTATCCAACACCGCTACCGCCGCTCTGCTGGTTCCACTGTTTGCCGGAGTCGCAGAGGCACTGGGAGTCTCTCCCATTGTCGTATCCGTGCTGATCGCTGTCGGTGCCTCCTGCGCTTTCATGCTGCCAGTGGCTACCCCGCCCAACGCCATTGTCTTCGCCAGCGGCCATATCCAGCAGCGTGAAATGATGCGGGCCGGCCTGGTGCTGAACCTGGTCTTCACCGTCATTTTGACCCTGCTTGCCTATTTTATGGGCGACATACTGCATTGATGGCTGGTGGCTCGCTCGCCGGGCTCCTCAATCAACACCAGGTTCCACCAAAGCCCCGTATCATCGGGGCTTTCTCTTTTCCTGCACCCCAACGGCCATCTGTCACATCCCTGACCATCGTCAGCTTGTGCCATGCGACAGCAGCGAGAGTACACATGATGATGACTTCAGACTTATGAGCGATACGGGTGCCATGAGATGAGGTGTTCCCGGGAAAGGCTGGTAATAACGACATTAAAATAATATGTGATGCCCTGTACATCTATCACAGATGATCAAGCTTTTTGCAAATGGTGTACAAATATTTACGAATCCAAGCAGCTATAAAAAAACCCCGCATAGCGGGGTTCTCATATTAAGAGGTGATCAACCGATGTTGCAGGGTTTCAGCTTCCAGATACGATCCACATAGTCCTGGATGGAACGGTCTGAGTTGAACTTACCCATGGTGGCCGAGTTGATGATAGCCTTCTTCGCCCACAGTGCCGGATCCCGATACCAGGTATCGATCAGCTTGTGTGCATCCGAGTAGGACTGGAAGTCCGCCAAGGTCAGGTAAGGGTCTCCCCCTTCCAGCAAAGAGCGCTTGATGGAGGCCAGCTCACCCGGACGACCCGGCGTGAAGTAGTCGGTATCAAACCAGTCCAGCACGGCCTTGAGCTCGGAGTTGGCATAGTAGAAGTCGTACGGATTATAACCGCGCGCCTTCAGCGACTTCACTTCGTCCACGTTCAGACCGAAGATGGCACAGTTTTCGGCCCCCGCCTCTTCGGCGATCTCGATGTTGGCTCCATCCAGCGTCCCGATGGTGATTGCACCGTTGAGTGCCATCTTCATGTTGCCGGTACCGGATGCTTCGTAACCAGCAGTAGAGATCTGCTCGGAGACATCTGCCGCCGGGATCAACTTCTCGGCCAGACTCACGCGGTAGTTCGGCATGAACACCACTTTCAGCTTGCCCTGGATACGAGCATCGTTGTTGACCCGATCCGCCAGCTTGTTGATGGCATAGATGATGTCTTTGGCCAGCTTGTAACCGGGCGCCGCTTTGGAGCCGAAGATAAACACACGCGGATGCATGTCATAGTCCGGGTTGGCCAGCAGACGACGATAGAGTGCCATGATGTGAATAAGGTTCAGTTGCTGGCGCTTGTACTCGTGCAGACGCTTGATCTGAACGTCAAAGATCGCCTCGGCACTGACATCGATACCGGTTTCGTTTTTGATGACCTTGACCAGCTTCTCTTTGTTATGACGTTTGATGGTCATGAACTGCTGCTGGAACGCCTTGTCGTCGGCAAATTTCACCACGCCACGCAGTTTGTCCAGTTGCAGCGGCCACTCCTTGCCCACCACTTCGTTGTAGAGACCCGCCAGCTCCGGGTTGCAGGCCAGCAGCCAGCGACGCGGGGTTACCCCGTTGGTCACGTTGCACATTTTTTCCGGCCACAGCTCGGCATACTCGGGGAAGAGATCTTCCTTCACCAGCTTGGAGTGGATCTCGGCCACACCGTTCACCTTGGACGAACCGATCACGCACAGGTTGCCCATGCGAACCTTGCGCACGGCCCCCTCTTCGATGATGGAGAGCTTGGCCTTGATGGCGTCGTTGCCCGGCCACTTGGGCTCCACCAACTCGTTCAGGAAGCGGGCGTTGATCTCGTAAATCACCTCCAGATGGCGAGGCAGTACTTTCTCGAACAGGCTGACCGACCACTTCTCCAGCGCTTCCGGCAGCAGAGTGTGGTTGGTATAAGAGAAGACCTGATAGCAGATGGCCCAAGCGGCATCCCAGTTCAGATCTTCCTCGTCAACCAGTACCCGCATCAGTTCCGGGATGGCGACAGTCGGGTGAGTATCGTTGAGCTGAATGGCAATTTGCGCGGCAAAGTTGCTGAAGTCGGCGCCATGCACCCGCTTGTAGCGGCGCATGATGTCCTTGATGGAGCAAGCACAGAAGAAGTACTGCTGGATCAGACGCAGCTCTTTACCGGCATCGGTCTCATCGTTCGGATAGAGTACCTTGGATATGGTCTCGGCCTGGGCTTTCTCAGCCTGGGAGTCGATGTAACCACCGGCGTTGAATACGTCCCAGTCGAAAAACTCGGAGGCGCGGGATTCCCACAAACGCAGGATGTTGACGGTGTGACCGCCAAAACCGACCACCGGAATATCCCAAGGCACCCCTTTAATCTTGCGACCGGCGTGCCACACCTTCTTCAGGCCGCCATTGTCACCAAACACGGTCTCGACGTAGCCATAGAGCGGCACTTCTTGCACCGACTCGGGACGGCAGATCTCCCAGGGGTTGCCATATTCACGCCAGGAGTCTGGGCGCTCAATCTGGCGACCATCCTGAATTTCCTGACGGAACAGACCGTGTTCGTAGTGGATACCGTAACCAACCGCCGGATAGTTCAGGGTGGCCAGCGAGTCGATAAAGCAGGCAGCCAGACGACCCAGGCCGCCGTTGCCAAGTGCCATATCCGGCTCTTGTTCGCACAGGTCGGTCAGTTCCAGGCCGAGTTCGCCCAGCGCCTCTTCGCAAGTCTTGTAGAGGGAGAGGTTGTGCAGGTTGTTGGAGGTCAATCTTCCCATCAGGAATTCAGCAGAGAGGTAGTGAATCGCACGAGTATCTTTCTTGAAATGAGTCTGCTGAGTGCGGGTCAGGCGCTCGTACACCTGTTCATTGACGGCCGCCGCAGTGGCTTTCCACCACGCTTCGGGAGAGGCTTTCTGTTCGCTTGTTCCCAAGGTAGAACGCAGGTGACGCACGATACTCGCCTTGAGCTGATCTTTATCCAGTTGGAGATCCTGGTCTGTCTTCTTCTTGGTAGCCATAAACCATATTCCTTCGTTACAAATAAAATTGTTATCCCGCTTGCGGGACCGGCGCTGTTGTTATCTCAAAATATGTACCGGCGTGAGAATACTAACTAAAGCGGCAGAATTAAAAGTTAACGCAAGTCACACTTTAACCGATAAAAACAGCCTGAAAAGCTTGAAAACCCTTTCCTTAAATTGATCGCACAAAAACAAACATTCCCTTTATTATCATAAGCTTAATGAAAAAATAAAAATATTCTGGCATGAATAGGTTTTCAGAGATTGCCAAGCCTTGAAAATCCCTGAAAATAGGCAGCAAGACGGCACATTGAAACCGGTTTCAATGTGCCTGAAAAATTACCGTATAAATATGAAGCAATCATTGCATCCTTAAAGATGTGCTTTGAACTGATTGCTCAATGGATCGTAATGGTACCCAATCTGATCCAGACGTCCTGCCAACTGCTCTTCACTCATATCGTAATAGGCCAGCAGCTCCTCCAACCCGTCACACTCAAGCCTTAGCTTCTCATTGATGATGCCCAGCAAGATGTTGGCATCAAGACGTTGCAAGGTACTGATATCCATGGCGGCACCTCCTGTAAATGACCTGTATAACCATGGGCGGTTACGCAAGGTTTGTCCATAGTACGAAAAACACCCAACCAGCTTTATATTAAATAGTGTTTAAAAACATAACCTTACTAACGACACATGCCAACACCATCACATTTTTCAGCAAAAACACCTTGTCACTGCCACAGGATAGAACTACTGTATACGCATACAGCTTGGATATTCATACAGGAACCCCATATATGAACCAGCCCCTGCACTCACTGCCCTTTGCGATGAATCGTGTCATGAGCAAGCCCTGGCCAACCAGAACCGCCTGCAAAGCGGAGTTGGCTCATTATGGTGTGACTATCCAGTCTGATGATCAGTTTCTGAGCGAGCTGACCAAGCTTGGGGAGGCTCATACCGGCTGGATCTTGTTGATCGCCCCGCCGGGACGCCCCACAGTCAGCCGTCTGGAAGAGCGAGGTATCGATCCCAAGAGAGTGCTGGTGGTACATAGCCCCAAAATCAAGAACTGGCAGCAAACCCTGGAGCGCAGTCTGGGCAATGGTCACTGCGCCGCCGTATTTACCTGGCTACCCGAGCAGATCGAGCTGGATCACGTCAAGCTGCAGCGACTGGGACAGCAATCTGGCGTACTCACCCGCTTCTTTGGCGCGAAACGGACTAACCTCGGCACACCTCTGCTGGCTTATTCAGAGCAAGATATCTATCTCAATCATTAAGACAAAAAACGAACGCCTACGCAGGCTCTCCCGCGGGTCGCTTTGACAGAAGGGCGCAAACAATATGTGACCAGCTGCTTTATTTGAAAGACAAGCTTGCAACAGCCTGACGGTAGGCATCGGAGATCATTTGACCCTGCTTGCTGCAAGCAGACAAACATCAAAAGATGTAACGGATAAAGAAGCAGAAAATAAAACCTGAACTGGACAATCATGCAGCCCAAGTATTCAAACCTGCGGGACTTCCTGCCCACCAGCGAACCCGTTTGAGCAATATGATGAGGCTGAAAGTCATTGCATTCATTTGAGCTGATCACGACAATTTGCCCACCGGAGTGACCCTCTCCTTGAAATACCGGGTAACAAGGGGTATAACCACGCGTTTTATCAGGTGTAATAAGTGAGCGGTATGATGCAAGCCCCCTTTTGGCAGACCAAGAGTCTGCAGCAGATGACTGAATCCGAATGGGAATCCCTCTGCGATGGTTGCGGAAAATGCTGCCTCAACAAGCTGATCGATGAAGATACCGACGAACTGGTTTTCACCAATGTCGCCTGCAATTTGCTTAACACCAAGACCTGTCAGTGCTCTGATTACGCCAATCGTTTCAAAAAAGAGCCTGACTGTCTGCAGATCACCCATGACAAGATCACCGAATATGACTGGCTCCCCTCAACCTGCGCATATCGCCTGCTGTCTGAAGGTGACGCTCTTCCAGAATGGCATCCTCTGCTGACCGGCAGTCGTTCCGCGATGCATCAGGCTGGTCAATCCGTCCGTGGCAAAGTCATTCACGAGGATCAGGCGGGTGAATGGATCGATCACATCATCACCTGGGCCAGCTGACACGCTCAACCCGCTATTCTCCAGAGACAAGGGCTGCACAATGTGCAGCCCTTGTTGTTTCTGCAAGCAGGGTTTGTAGCTTCACACATATCTGGCTGGCTAAACCAGACCACCTCCAAGCTGCGCATTGAGAGAGATAGAGGCAGAGGCAGAGGCAGAGGCAGAGGCAGAGGCAGAGGCAGAGGCAGAGGCAGAGGCAGAGGCAGAGAATGATTCCATAGTCACAGGCTTATGGGTATTGCTTGATACCCGCGATGGCGCCTCTGTTCACCCCTTAAACCTGCTCAGCTGTTCCACGAGCCATAGCAACACTGATGCAATGGCAGGCAGAGCAACCGCCTATCCCCTTAGAGCGCGAATAAAGCATAATCGCATTACAGACGGGGCCTAGGTCAATCCTAGTGAGCCCCTCCCCTTGATCCTCTTCAAATCCCCAGTAACAACTGTTGTGGTTGCGATGGAACTGGGGGCGATTCACAGGGGATGATTACTCCCCCTGAATCGCACGCATAAAAAAACCGGCGCCTTGGCGCCGGTTTTTGCTCACTATGTCTCGATTACAGAGAAGCAGTGAAGGTACGGGTGATGACGTCTTGCTGTTGCTCTTTGGTCAAAGAGTTGAAGCGAACGGCATAACCGGATACGCGGATGGTCAACTGCGGATATTTCTCCGGGTTTTCCATGGCGTCCAGCAGCATTTCACGGTTCATCACGTTAACGTTCAGGTGCTGACCACCCTCTACGTTGGATTCGTGGTGGAAGTAACCGTCCATCAGGCCAGCCAGGTTGGCTTTCTGGGCTTCCATATCTTTACCCAGTGCGTTCGGAACGATGGAGAAGGTATAGGAGATACCATCTTTAGCGTAAGCGAACGGCAGCTTGGCTACGGAAGTCAGGGAAGCAACAGCACCCTTCTGGTCACGACCGTGCATCGGGTTGGCACCCGGGCCGAACGGAGCACCAGCACGACGGCCATCCGGGGTGTTACCGGTCTTCTTGCCATATACCACGTTGGAGGTGATGGTCAGAACAGACTGGGTAGCAACAGCACCACGGTAGGTGTTCAGCTTCTGAATCTTCTTCATGAAGCGCTCAACCAGGTCACAGGCGATATCATCGACGCGAGCGTCGTTGTTACCGAACTGCGGGTATTCGCCTTCGATTTCGAAGTCGATGGCAACGCCATCTTCGTCACGAATCGGCTTGACCTTGGCGTACTTGATGGCAGACAGGGAGTCAGCGGCTACAGACAGACCAGCGATACCACACGCCATGGTGCGATATACGTCACGGTCGTGCAGCGCCATCAGAGAGGCTTCGTAGCTGTACTTGTCGTGCATGTAGTGGATGATGTTCAGCGCAGCAACGTATTGCTTGGCCAGCCAATCCATGAAGTGGTCCAGACGATCCATTACGTCGTTGTAGTCGAGGTACTCGGACTTGACCATCTCGGTTTTCGGACCGACCTGGATCTTGAGCTTCTCGTCCATACCACCGTTGATTGCATACAGCATGGTCTTGGCCAGGTTGGCACGAGCACCGAAGAACTGCATCTGCTTGCCAACGATCATCGGGGATACACAGCAAGCGATGGCGTAGTCATCGTTGTTGAAATCCGGACGCATCAGATCGTCGTTCTCGTACTGAACGGAAGAGGTCTCGATGGATACCTTGGCACAGTACTTCTTGAAACCGACCGGCAGCTTCTCGGACCACAGGATGGTCAGGTTCGGCTCAGGGGACGGGCCCATGGTGTACAGGGTGTTCAGCATACGGAAGCTGTTCTTGGTGACCAGAGTACGGCCATCAACGCCCATACCAGCCAGGGTCTCGGTCGCCCACATCGGGTCGCCGGAGAACAGTGAATCGTATTCCGGAGTACGCAGGAAGCGAACCATACGCAGCTTCATGACCATGTGGTCCATCAGCTCCTGGGCTTCTTGCTCGGTGATCAGGCCTTTCTGCAGGTCACGCTCGATGTAGATATCCAGGAAGCTGGAGGTACGACCGAAGGACATGGCAGCACCGTTCTGGGACTTGACTGCCGCCAGGTAGGCGAAGTAGGTCCACTGTACGGCTTCTTTGGCGTTCTTGGCCGGTACGGAGATATCGCAACCGTACTTGGCAGCCATCACCTTCATCTGTGCCAGGGCACGGTGCTGCTCGGAGATCTCTTCGCGCAGACGGATGGTGGCTTCCAGGTTGACGCCGTTTTCCAGGTCAGCTTGCAGGGACTTGAACTGGGCCAGTTTGTCGGCCATCAGGAAGTCAACACCGTACAGAGCAACACGACGGTAGTCACCGATGATACGGCCACGGCCGTAGGCATCCGGCAGACCGGTGATAACACCAGACTTGCGGCAGTTCAGGATGTCTTTGGTGTAAACGTCAAACACGCCCTGGTTGTGAGTCTTGCGGTATTCGGTGAAGATCTTCTCGACCATCGGGTCCAGTTGACGACCGTACACTTCGCAAGAAGTTTTAACCATCTTGATACCGCCGTTGGCGATGATGGCGCGCTTCAGCGGCTTGTCAGTCTGCAGACCAACGATCTGCTCCAGGCTCTGATCGATATAACCGGCATCGTGTGCGGTAATGGTGGAGGGCAGGTCAGTATCAAAATCAACCGGCGCATGAGTGCGGTTCTCGATTTTGATCCCTTCCATGACCTTGTCCCACAGCTTGGTGGTCGCTTCGGTCGCGCCAGCCAGGAAGGACTCGTCACCTTCATACGGGGTGTAGTTCTTCTGGATGAAGTCACGGGTGTTGACAGAGGTCTGCCATTCACCGGCCGCGAAGCCTTCCCATGCTTTTTGGAACTGTTCGTTAAGTTCTGCCATTTTTCATTACCTCACACGGTATTGATGTAGTATCCCGCAATCATCCTTAATGATGACGACGGAAGATAAACCAGTAAGTCAGACCAACCATCACGCCACCACCGATGATATTGCCGATGGTCACGGGGATGAGGTTGTGTAGGACGAAGTTGGATACGGTCAGGTCAGCAAAGGTTGCCGGATCCTGGCCGATGGCCTGCCAAAATTCCGGACTAGCCACGCTGTGGATAGCGATACCAACCGGAATCATAAACATGTTTGCGATGCTGTGCTCGAAACCTGATGCAACGAACATGGCAACCGGCAGCAGCATAACCACTACCTTGTCAGTCGCGCTGCGGGCACCAAAAGCCATCCAGGCAGCAAGACATACCATCAGGTTACAGAGGATACCCAGCGCCACCGCTTCGAAGAAGGTGTGGTGAATTTTATGTTGGGCCACTTTCAGGGCATTGAGACCCCACTGGCCGTCTGCTGCCGTGTACTCGGCAGAAACGATGATCAGCGCCACCATCAGCAGACCGCCAATCAGGTTGCCGAAGTAGACCAGCCCCCAGTTCTTGAGCAGCTGAGCCCAGCTGATGCGATTGGCAGCCTTGGCTACCAGCGTCAGGGTGGTGGAGGTGAACAGCTCGGCACCGAGCAACACACAGAGAATAAGTCCGAGAGAGAAGCAGAGACCGCCCACCAACTTGGCCATACCCCAAGGCATGGAGCCGGTTCCGGTCGTCACTGTGATGTAGAAGATAAATGCGATGGCGATGAAAGCGCCTGCGGTGATGGCCAGTGGAATGACCTTGTATGCCGGCTTGGTAGCCTTGGCATAGGTGATGTCTTCAGCCAGTGCAGCGATGGCTTCGGGCTTGAGACAATCGAATGGAGATTCAGCTTTCAATTATTTTCTACCTGAATGTTTTGCCTGTTGAAATCATAACAAAGGGCCAAATAGCCAAAATTGACATTGATCAAGTTTATCAGAGTGCGAATGTAATTTTACTACAAATATTTTAGTGCGATGGCTACGCCACTTTACACCAGGTATCAGCTGAAACAGAAATATCACATTTTTAATGCAATGATTTTAAAGAATTTATTTTCGATCATGGAAATATGGTATTGGCAAGATATCTTTGCAGATCGCCAGCACATCCCCTGCCCTGTCATTAACCCCCTTAGGGGTATTTTTTGTTTTTTATTTCATCTTTGAATAACAATCCCGTGCCTTGCCGCACGATAAACAGAAGGGGCCACACGGCCCCTTCCTTTACAGCAACGATCACGCCCAGTGATGGGCTCGCTTGGCCTTCTGCAGCTTCTCGTAGGCCGCCAGCAGCTTCTGGTGCAGCGGGAACTGGGAGAGCGACAGGTCGGCCGCCTCCAGACCGTGGAAGCGTGCTTCGCCAGTGGCGTTGGCCCATGCCTGTGCCAGCGTCTCTTCGCCATACATGCGAGTGAAGACGGCGCGATACTGCTCCGGATCCCGCTCCTCGTCGAGGAACAACTCGACGCAGGCACGCAGGGCGCGGTAGTAGCTGGCACGCTCGGCAGTAAACACCGACTGGTTGAACTCCATAGTCCAGTCGATGAGGTCCAGCGCCGTCTCCAGCTCACCTGCGGCCAGCGCCAGCATGGCTTTCAGCTCGCCAACGCGCAGGGTGTGCAGCGCGGTCCCCTTGGCAGCGGCGATGCCCAGCAGCTCGCGTACACGGGTGCGCTCGTCGTGCCCCTCTTCATCCAGTTGATCAAACAACGCCATGTACTGCTCGGCATCCCAATCAAGTGATGGCAGTGCCAGGATCACTTCGCGCAGGTTGGCGCCCATATTGTTGTTGGCCAGCAGCAGATCTTCGGCAGGATAGATGTCGGACATGCCCGGCACCAGAATGCGGCAGGCGTAGACACCCAGATGCTCGTAGTCGGCGATATAGACCGGCTGCTCCAGCTCGTGGAAGATACCGATCAGGTGATCAAACTCCTCCTGCGAGGTGCCACGAAAATCCCAGTCGGCAAACTCGAAGTCCGCATCCTGCTTGAACAGATCCCAGCTGATAAGGCCCGAGGAGTCGATGAAGTGGGTCTCGAGGTTGTGGTGATCCGCCACCTGCTCGTTGTCGAATGACGGCGGCACAAACACGTCGAGATCCTTGAGACCACGGCCCTGCAGCAACTCGGTGACGGTACGCTCGAAGGCCACTTCGAAGCGCGGGTGGGCGCCGAAGGAGGCAAAGCAGGTGCCATTGCTCGGGTTGAGCAGCACCACGCAGATGACCGGATAGCGGCCACCCAGTGAAGCATCGAAGCTGTAAATGGGGAAGCCTTCCGCTTCCAGCGCCGCGATGGAGGCAGCAATCCCCGGATAACGGGCAATCACCTCGTCCGGGATCAGCGGCAGACTGATGGCCTCGGCGATGATCTTGTTCTTCACGTGGCGCTCGAACACCTCGGAGAGCGCCTGGGTGCGCGCTTCGGTCTTGGTGTTGCCAGCGCTCATGCCGTTGGAGACATAGAGGTTGCCGATGATGTTCATCGGGATGTAGACGGTCTCGTGATCGGACTGACGCTCGAACGGCAGCGCGACGATACCGCGCTCCTCGTTGTTTGACTGCAGATCCACCAGCATGTCGGCGGTCACTTCACCGTCCGGGTTGTAGAACTTGCGGGTGAAGCTGTCGAGCAGACCGGCCGGGAACTGGTCACCCTCGATGGGGAACCACTTCTCGTTCGGGTAGTGAACGAAATCGCCGTTGGCGACCTGCTCGCCCAGATAGAAGTCGGCGAAGAAGTAGTTGGTGGAGAGACGCTCGAAATATTCGCCAAGGGCAGACGCGAGGGCCGCCTTCTTGCTGGCACCCTTGCCGTTGGTGAAGCAGAGGGCGCACTCTTTGTCGCGAATATGCACCGACCAGACGTTCGGCACGGGGTTGAGCCAGGAGGCCTCTTCAATATCAAAGCCCAAGGCTTGCAGCTTGGTCTGGAAGCGTTCGATGGAGTCTTCCAGCGCCGCGTCCTTGCCGGGAATAAAAGTGTGGTCAGTCATCACGATATCCTGATTTTTATTGGCTCATGTTCGGCCGCAGATAATAGCAGGGGTCGGCGGCTTTGGCAGGACAAAAATCAGCAAACAGGGATGAGTCGCACGTTGAGAAACCGGCTTATCCCCGCTCCCCCGCCACAAACAGCGCGGGCCCGGGGATTGCCCGGGCCCGCTGGTTACGCGACGCGATAAACCGTCAGAGCTGCTTGCCCTGGCAGGCGATCACCTGGCTGTACCAGTGGAAGCTCGCCTTCTTGATCCGGCGAAGGGAGCCCCCCTGCTCGTCACGCTCCACATAGACGAACCCGTAGCGCTTCTGGTAGCCGTTGAGCCAGCTCAGGATGTCGGTGAACGACCAGGCGCAGTAGCCGAGCAATTCCACCCCATCCTGCATCGCCTCCTGGCACGCCTTGACGTGGCTGCGCAGGTAATCGATGCGGTACTCATCGTTCACCTTGTCGCCCGCCTCCAGCTTGTCGAACTCGCCAAGACCGTTCTCGGTGATCATCAGCGGCAGGCCATAGCGGGAAGAGAGGCGACGCAGGGCGATACGCATACCGGTCGGGTCGATGGCCCAATCCCAGTTGCTGGTCTCAAGGTGCGGATTGGGCGCCGTCTTGTAGAGGCCGGGGATGCCACTGGACGGCGTAGTGCCCTTCTTGCCGGTGGTGTTGATCCGCTGCAGGGTCTGACCGCCCAAGGGGTTATCTGTGTAGGTCAGGGTGTAGTAGTAGTTGACGCCGATGTAGTCGGGCGTCCCCTCGCGCAGCAACTCCATATCGCCCGGCAGGATCTCGGGCGCCTCGCCGTTTTCTCGCAAGTAAGCGAGCGCCGCCTGGGGATAGCGGCCAAAGCAGTAGGCATCCAGCCACCAGAGGTTGTTGAACTCCTCGGCGTTCTCATAGGCCAGCATATCTTTCGGATCGCACGACGCCGGATAGGCAGGGGAGTAGGCAAAGCTCGGACCGATGAGGCCATTTGGCACATGCTGGCGAAACGCCTTGATCACCCGGGCATTGGCCAGAAACGCGATGTGGTTGGCGGCAAAAAAGCGCTTGCGATCCTGCACGGCAGGCGGATGGGTGCCGAGCTGATAGGCGTTGGTCAGGTTGTAGTTCTGCTCGTTAAGCGACACCCAGTACTTCACCTTGCCGGCAAAACGCTGATAGAGGGTCACGCAGTAGCGCTCGAAATCCTCGATAATGCGTCGGTCTTCCCAGCCGCCGTACTCATCCTGCAGCGCCTGCGGCAGATCCCAGTGATAAAGGGTCAGCACCGGCTCAATCTGGTGGGCCAAGAGGGTGTCGATCAGCTTCTCGTAGAAGGCCAGACCCGCCTCGTTCACCTCCCCCCGACCGGTGGGATAGATGCGTGGCCAGCTCACCGAGAAGCGGTAAGCCTTGAGCCCCATCTCGGCCATCAGCGCCACGTCCTCTTCCATGCGGTGGTAGTGATCCACCGCCACATCGCCGTTGCTCCCCTCAAAGGTCTTGCCCGGCAGCTTGGTGAAGAGATCCCACACCGAGGGCCCCTTGCCATCGGCATTCCAGCCCCCCTCCACCTGATAGGCAGCGGAGGCGGCGCCCCACAGAAAATCGCTCGGGAAGTCGTTGAACTTGTGGTGATGCATCTGGTGTTGCTCCTTCTGCGCTGATGGTGTCAGCCATCTCTGATAACTCGGTGCCCCCTGTCGGGGCGCCCGAAATGAATTGGCATAAGCATCCATCACTTCTAAAATTCCGTCCAATGACAAATATGACCACTCAACATTCCCAACAGGAATGAAAGGAGCCCTGATGGAGCTACGGGATCTGAAAGCCTTCGTCACCCTGGGGGAGGTACTGCACTTCGGCCAGGCGGCGGTACGCCAGCATGTTACTCAATCGGCCCTGAGCAAACAGATCAGGCGGCTGGAGGAGGAGCTGGGCGGCGAGCTGTTCGAGCGCAATGCCAGCACCACTCGCCTCACCGGACTGGGCAGGGCGCTTTATGAGGATGCCCGCGCTGTGGTCATCCAGAGCGAGCAGCTCTCGCGCACCGCCCGCGACGTGCTGGCGGGCAATGTCGGCACCCTGCGCATCGGCTTTGGCGTGGCCACCAAGATCCTGGTGCCCGCCGCCATCGCCCGCTTTCGCGCCGAGCGGCCGCAAGTGACCATCGAGCTCAACGATCTCTCCACCCACCACCAGTTGCTGGCGCTCAGTGAAGGCAAGCTGGATCTCGGTTTTTGCCGCCTGCCCGCCCCCAAGGGGTGGCACGCCCTGCCGGTGGTCGAAGCCCACTTTGTCGCCGTACTGCCCGCCAGCTACCGCGATGTGAGGGAGTTGGCGGATCTGGTGGACAAGCCGCTGGCGATCCTGCGTCGGGACAAGGCCCCGTCGTTTTACGATCACCTGATGAACTATCTGGCCCAGAGCGGACTGCGTTTTCGCGATATCCAGTACGTCAACGACTTCGCCGCTGGCGTCGCCACCGCGGCGGCAGAGATCGCCTGGACCCTGGTCCCCTCCTCCACCACCATAGAGCACCCGGATGTGCTCACCCTCCCCTTGAGAGACGGGGAAGCCTGCTGGACCATTGGCCTTATCCGTCCGCCCCACAGCAAGGGGCCCTTGATCGATGCCTTCTGGGCAACCATCGCCGATATGGCGCCAAAATAGACACGCTGTTGGCAAACAGCAGATGGCGGCCGCGCATCAACGATAGCGTTCGACGATACGCGCCAACTCGCCGCTTTGTCGCAGCTGTTGCAGGGCACGGTTGAACTCGGTTATCCGGGTATTGAAGCGGGAGTGCTTGCCGATGCAGAGATTGAACGGGGTAGAGGCAAGCTGCAGCGGCACCTCGACCACCTGCCCGGACAATCCCAGCTGGTTGAGTTTGAAACGAGCCACCAGTGGGTCGGTCACCATCAGGTCCCCCCGACCCGCCGCCAGCATTTTGAAAACGTTATCGACATTGATGGTGTGATGAACGGTGAAGCCCGCCAGGTTCTCCTTGCCCCAGCCGTTACCGAAATAGTCGAGAAAGGTAAGCGATTTGAAGTCACTCAAGCGGCTAGCACGCTGTAATTCCGCCATGCGGGGATGGGCACGCTGGGTAAAAATGGTTAGCACAGTGGTAGTGACCGGCTCTTCCACAACCAGGGTATAGCTGCGCCGTTCCTGAGTAGCGATGGTGACAAAGCCATCGGCCTGCGCCATCCGCACCAGTTTTTGCGCCCGTTGCCACGGATAACCTTCATGGCGCACCCGCAGCCCCATCTGCGCAGCCACCCGCTCCATCACGTCGATCATCAGCCCGCGCATCTTGCCCTGTTCGTCACGCCACGAATATGGGGCAAAGTCGTCAAAGTAGACCAGCTTCAACTCGGCCGCTGGCGCCGCCCATGCACTCTGCCACATCAGCAATCCCCACAGGATTGCGCTCCCCAGACTGACTCTCATGGCCGCGACTCCATCCACTTCTGCCACCTCTGAGCCTAGTGCAAAGCGGCTGCGGCAAGGATCAGAAGCCAGTGAAACAAGTGGCCAGCAAAAAGAGAGGGGAAGCAGTGGCTTCCCCTCTCTCGTTCGTTTTTCATCACGCCACCTTACCGATGGCGGTCACGGCTTGCCGGTTACGCCAGCTCGGCCCGCAGCGCCTTGGTGGCATCGACCATCACCTTGAGGGCGGCCTCAGTCTCTTCCCAGCCGCGAGTCTTGAGGCCGCAATCCGGGTTGACCCAGAGCCGCTCGGCCGGGATCTGCTTGGCCGCCTTGCGCAGCAACCCCTCAATCCAACTCTGGCTCGGCACGTTCGGCGAGTGGATGTCGTAGACGCCCGGGCCAATCTCGTTGGGGTAGTTGAAGCGCTCGAACGCTTCGAGCAGCTGCATCTGGCTGCGGCTGGTCTCGATGGTGATCACATCCGCATCCAGCGCCGCCACCGCCTCGATGATGAGGTTGAAGTCGCTGTAGCACATGTGGGTGTGGATCTGGGTGCTGTCCGCCACCGGGCTCGCGCTCAGACGGAAGGCCCGCACCGCCCAGTCGAGATAAGCCTGATGATCCTGCTTGCGCAGGGGCAAGCCTTCGCGGATCGCCGGTTCGTCGATCTGGATGATCTTGATGCCAGCGGCTTCCAGATCTGCCACCTCGTCGCGAATGGCAAGGCCGATTTGCAGGGCGGATTGCTCGCGGCTCACATCTTCCCGCGGGAAGGACCAGCAGAGGATGGTCACAGGTCCGGTCAGCATGCCCTTGACCGGCTTGTCGGTCAGGCTCTGGGCAAATCGGGTCCATTCGAGCGTCATGGGGGTCGGGCGGTCGATATCGCGGGTGATCACCGGCGGCTTGACGCAGCGTGAGCCATAGCTCTGTACCCAGCCGAAGCGGGTGATGGCAAAGCCATCCAGCAGCTCACCAAAATACTCCACCATGTCGTTGCGCTCGGCCTCACCATGAACCAGCACGTCCAGCCCGATGGCCTCCTGACGCGCGATGGCATCGCGGATCTCGGCCTTAATGCCCGCCTCGTAGGCGCTGTCATCAATGCGACCGGCGCGCCAATCCTGCCGTAATACCCGGATCTGCGAGGTCTGCGGGAAGGAGCCGATGGTGGTGGTGGGCAGCAGCGGCAGCTTGAGATCCGAGCGCTGCAGCTCGGCCCTGACCGGATAGGGGCTGTGGCGATCAAAATCGCTGTTGGTGAGGCTGGCGAGCCGTGACTGCACCGCTTTTTTGTGCACCCGGCTGTCGGACTCCCGATCCACGATGGGCTGGCTGTAGGCGGTGATTTTGTCGAGCTCGCCCCCATCCAGATACTCTCTGAGCAGCCCAAGCTCATAGCACTTTTGCAAGGCGAAGGCGAACCAGCTGCGGGTCTGGGGATCCAGCTCCTGCTCCAGGGTCAAATCCACCGGGCTGTGCAGCAATGAGCAGGATGAGGCCACCCAGAGCCGCTCGCCGAGTTTGGCTTTCAGTGCCTTCAGAGTCGGCGCCAGCTTGGCCAGATTGGCACGCCAGACGTTGCGGCCGTTGATCACCCCGGCGGAGATGACCCACTGAGCGGGCAGATGCGGCACCAGGGTCTCCAGCTGTTCGGGGGCGGCCACCAGATCCAGATGTAGGCCATCCACTTTCAGGCTGGTGATAATGTCGCGCTGATGAGCCACCGAACCGAAATAGGTGGTGAGCAGCAGCTTGCAGGGGCCCGCGAGGCGCTCGTAAGCGTTGAGGTAGGCCAGCCGCCACTCGTCCGGCAGGTCCAGCGTCAGCGCCGGTTCGTCGATCTGCACCCACTCCACCCCTTGGGCGGCCAACTTGGCCAGGATCTCCTGATAGACAATCAGCAGGCGATCGAGCAGTTCAAGGCGGGAGAAGCCGCTCTCTTTCTCCTTGCCGAGCCACAGATATGAGACCGGTCCCAGCAGCACCGCCTTGACCGGCAGCCCCAGCGCTTTGGCCTCTTCCACCTCGTCAAACAACTGGCTCCAGCCCAGTTTGAAACGCTGATCACGGCTGAACTCCGGCACCAGATAGTGATAGTTGGTGTTGAACCATTTGGTCATCTCGGCGGCCGCCGCCGGGCCGGTCGGCGCACGGCCGCGGGCCACCCGGAACAGGGTGTCGAGATCGGTCTCGCCATGACGGTGGCGGGCAGGCACCGCGTCCACCAGCAAACTGGTGCCGAGCACCTGATCGTACCAGGCGAAGTCCCCCACCGGCAGCAGATTGACCCCGGCGCCGTGCTGGGCCTGCCAGTGGCGCTCACGCAGCGTCTTGCCCACGGCAACAAGTTCGGCCTGAGTGGTCTCGCCACGCCAGTAGGATTCGAGGGCAAATTTCAGCTCGCGCTTGGCGCCGATACGGGGGAAGCCCAGGGTGTGTGCTCGTGTCATAGGTTCATTTCCTTATGCTCATTCATCTGATGGGAAACTGGATGATTTAGCCATCCAGATGTTTACACATCCAAAATGACAAGATAAGGTGACGCTGGCTATTGAATCCTCTTCAAGTGGCTCTCAAATAATCCTCAACTGACCGCCAATCAGGTTCACCGCGAGGATACAGAGGCCGATGTTTACAGGTGCAAGAGGTGCCGGAGTCAAGAAGCGCAGCAGGCCACCGCCGACCGTAACCTCAGCGCCATACGCAATCTCACAAGGAGCCATCTTATGGCAGTGCCAAGCAATGCAGGGATAGAGATCAAACACTTGAAAACATTGACCGCGCTGGCCGAGCAGGGCTCGCTGGCCGGTGCGGCGCTGACACTCAACCTTACCCAGTCCGCCCTCTCCCACCAGCTCAAAGAGCTGGAGACCCGCCTCAATCTGGAGCTCTACCTGCGCAAAAGTCGCCCGCTGGTGCTAACCGCAGCAGGCAGCCAGCTGCTCGCCCTCGCCCGTCAGGTATTGCCCGCTCTGGCCCAGACCGAGAAACAGTTGCAAGCCCTGCAGAGCGGCGATGCGGGCAGGCTGCATCTGGCGCTCGATTGCCACAGCTGCATCCAGTGGCTGCTGCCGCTGTTGCCCGATTTTCGCCGCCAGTGGCCTGGGGTGGATCTGGAGGTGGAGTCGGTGCCGGGCTTTGATGCCATCAATGCCCTGCTAGGCGGCCAGCTTGACCTGCTGCTCACCTCGGACGTGCAGGCCCGCGGCGATCTCCACTTCGAGCCGCTGTTTGCCTTTGATCTGACTCTGGTGATGGCGCCGGATCATCCCCTCTGCCACCAGAACCGCATCGAGCCGGGCGATCTGGGGCCGGAGGTGCTGCTGGTCTATCCGGTGGAGCGCAACCGCATGGATATCTTCAGCCGCTTTTTGCAACCCGCCGGGGTGGAGCCCGCCCGCTGCAAGCCGGTGGACAACACCTCGGTGATGCTGCAGATGGCCGCCGCCGGCCTCGGGGTTGCCGCCCTGCCGCGCTGGGCCAGCGACGAATTTGTCAGACAGGGGATGCTCTGCGCCCGCCCCCTCGGCAGCGGTATTCGTCGCCATATGTACGGCGCGGTGCGGGCCGCCGATCGGGATCAAGCCTGCCTGCAGAGCCTGTTCGAGCGCATTCGCCGCAAGATGGAGGGATAGCCCTCCTCAGCGTGGCTGACCGACCTCTGCCAGCAGAGCAGGCAACTGCGCCTTGATAAAGTCGATGAGGGCCCTGACCGCCGGTGACAGACCACGCCGCGCGGGATAGAGCATCACCAGCTTGCCATCTTTGGGACGCCACTCGGGCAACAGTTGTTGCAGCCGCCCATCCGCCAACTCACCCACGCAGGCGTAAAGTGGCAAGCCCACCATTCCTAGCCCCGCCAGCGCCGCCTGTTTGAGGGTTTGCACATTGTCGCTGCGCAGCAGCACATTGACCGTCACCTCCTCACTCTCCCCACTGTCGTGCCGCAGCCGCAGCAGATCAGCCTGACGCTCCAGCGAGCTGAAGAGCAGGGCATCCTCTCCCTCCAGCTGGCGCGGATGCATCAGTGCACCGTGGCGGGAGAGCCACGACGGGGTCGCCAGCACGCCCCACTGCACCGTACAGAGCGGTACCTGCACCAGACTGGAGGGGGGCTGCTCGAAGGCCACCCCGCGGATCACCACATCCAGCCCCTCCTCCAGCAGATCCACCTGCCGGTTGCTGGCTTGCACGGCGAGCCTCACCTTGGGGTATTGCGCCATAAAAGCGGGCAGCAAGCGGGCGAGCAGCGCATCGGCGATGGTAATGGGCACGCTGATCCGCACCAGACCGCTCGGCTCCTGCTGCCGTTGCCGCACAGCCGCCTCTCCGGCCTGCGCCTCGGCCAGCATCGCCTGACAGTGGCGATAGAGCACCTCACCGGCATCGGTCAGGCTGAGCTGGCGTGAGGTACGTTGCAGCAGACGGGTATCCAGCCGCTCCTCCAGCAGCCGGATCCGGCGCGAGATCCGCGACTTGGGCACGCCAAGCGCCCGCGCAGCGGCAGTGAATCCCTGTCGCTGCACCACATGGGTGAAGAGATAGAGATCATTCAAATCAAGTTCCAGTGGTGTCATCGGGCAGCCTTGGTCAGGGTGAGGTGCATTCACATCGTTCCACCAATAGAACGATAAGAACCTATTTCACCAGATTGTCGCCATTTTTGCAGCCATCATAATGGCCCTGTCCCCATCAGACGGTTGCTGCGCGGGCAATCCGCCCCACCAGCAAGGGCCGTTTGACTGTTCCAATATCACAAGGAGTTCACCATGAAACTGCGACAAATCTGCTCTGCCACCCTGCTCGGTCTGGCGACCCTGACCACCACGCTGGCCACCACAGCGACACCGGCCATGGCCGCCGAGGCTGCCAGCCATCCGACTGTATCACCCAACCGCTATCTGGAGATGCTCTCCCGAGACAATGCGGTACTGCTGCTGGTCGACCATCAGGTCGGCTTGCTGAGCGGCGTGCGCGACACCACGGTGGGCGAGCTCAAGCACAACGTGGTGGCGCTGGCCAACGCCGCCCGCGCCCTCGGCGTGCCGGTGATCGTGACCGCGACCATGCCCGATGGCATGTGGGGCCCCACCATGCCCGAACTGACCAGTGCCCTGCCGGATGTGAAGGTGATCAACCGCACCGTCATCAACGCCTGGGACGATCCCGCCGTGCACGCCGCCATTGAGAAGACCGGCCGCAAACAGCTGATCATCGCCGGGGTATCCCTCGAGATCTGCGCCAGCTTCCCGGCCCTCTCTGCCAAGGCTGCCGGCTATGATGCCCGGGTGGTGCTCGATGCTTCCGGCACCTTCAACGAAGCCAAGCGCACCACTGGGCTGCAACGCTTGCTGGGGGCCGGTATCCCGGTCACCGACTACGCCTCTGCCGCGGTCGAGATGCTACGCAGCAACGTCGACCCCAAGGCGCACGATGTCTACAACGCCCTCGACATGCCTTTCGCCACCCTGGTGTGGCAGATGCAAGAGGGTGCCAAGAAGTCGTAACTCGCCCGCCTTCGGTCAGATGACCGAAGGCTTCTTTATGTCTTCAAGAGGTTATATCGATGACCAGACGCCTGACTCTCTCCGCCCCCGTCAAGGGCCAACCGCTGCGCATTGGCAGCGGCTTTGAAGCCAGCCATTTTGGCGAACACTTTTTCAACGGTCTGATAGACCCCGTGGTGATGGTGGATCACTTCCAGATGACCGCCCCCACCTTCGAGCCCCATCCCCACGCCGGGATCTCTGCCGTCACCTATCTGTTCGAGGATTCGACGAGCCCCCACGTCAACTACGACTCCCTCGGCAATCAGGGCCCCATCGAACCGGGGGCGCTCCACTGGCTGGCGGCCGGGCGCGGGGCCGTGCATACCGAGCAGCCGGAAGGGGCATCGCCCTATGTCCACGCCCTGCAAATCTTCGTCAACCTGCCTGCCCGTCAGAAGATGGCGTCGCCTTTTGCCATCCACGCAGCCGCTGCCACCATCCCCGAGTTTCATGACGAAGGGGTGCGAGTACGGGTGGTCGCAGGCCACAGCAACGGGATAACGGCACCACACTCGGTAGAACTGCCCCAACCCTTTACCCTGCTCGATGGCCATTGCGCGCCCGGCAACCGCTTCACCCATCTGCTGGCGGCAGGCTGGAATGCCATGATCTATCCCCTGACCGGATCGCTGACCCTGCAGGCGGAGGGAGAGCGGCACTTCATCCCGGCAGGTCACGGGATGGGTGTCAGCCTGCCTGCCGATGGCGGCGAGGCGGTGGCTCTGCAACTGGAGGCCACCGAGCGCTGCCACTTCGTGCTGCTCTCAGGCCAGGCGCTCAATGAACCCCTGGTCAAACATGGCCCCTTCGTCATGAACAGCCACGACGCCATTGCAGATCGGCTGCATGCCTATCAGCGCGGCGAATTTGGTCAGCTCAACGATGAGTGGCTGCGCAACGGCCAATATCGGCCATGAGCACGCTCGCTGGCCACCAGCCACAAAGCACGCGCTGGCCTCTGGTCTTCCTCGCCATTTTTGCCGGTGCCAGCGGCGCCCTCTGCCTTGGCAAAGTGCCCGCCGTACTCGGCATACTGCGCAACGAGCTGGGGCTGACACTGGTTGAAGCCAGCTATCTCGCCTCAGCTTTCAATACGCTGGCGATCCTCTGCAGTCTCTTTCTCGGCCTGTTGCTGACCCGCTGGAGTGGGCGGCAAACCGGGGTTGTCGGGCTTTTGGTTATCGTCACAGGCGGTGCGTTGGCGCTGCCCGCCACCGGGCTGGCCATGATGCTGCTGTCGCGCATTGTCGAGGGGATTGGCTTTTTGCTGGTCTCGGTGGCTATGCCCGCCTTTATCGTGGCGGTGACCCGGGAGGAGGATAAACGGCTGGCCTTGAGCCTGTGGGCGGTCAACCTGCCTCTCGGGGCGGCGGCGGGTATGCTGCTCACCCCCTGGCTCACGGCGCAAGGTGGCTGGCGGCTGGCCTGGCTGCTCCTGATGATCCCGCAACTCTCTGCCCTGCTGCTTCTGCTCGCCAGTCGCTCAGCAGATAAACTGCGGGTCTGGGCACCCCAAAACTCGATCAACTCGGGCCACCCGCTGCGCCAGCTCACGGTGCTCCGGCAGAAGGCACTCTGGCGCTACGGGTTGGCGTTCACGCTCTACAGCCTGATGCTCTGGGCGCTCTTTGTCTGGCTGCCAACCATGTTGCAAGGCAGCCCCGGGATTGGCCAAAGCCAGATCGCCCTGCTTTCGGCGCTGGCGGTGGTCGCCAATATTCCCGGCAACCTGATGGGGGCATGGCTGCTGCGCCGGGGCGTAGCGCGAGACCGGCTCATCAGCTGGGCACTGGGTCTGATGGCGCTGTGCGGCATGCTCGCCTTCTGGCCCGGCCTGTCGCCGTGGTGGGCCTATGGATTGTGCCTCGTCCTCTCCCTTTCGGGTGGCATGGCGCCGCCGGCTATCCTCTCGTCTGCGCAGGGAGTGAGTCAGGGGCCGGTACAACTGGCCATCGTGCAGGGATTTTTTGTCCAGCTCGCCAACCTCGGTCAGCTGCTTGGCCCCCTGTTGCTGGCGGCCCTGATGACGGACAACGGCCAATGGGGGAGCGCTCGCTGGCTCTTTCTGGGCGGCTTGCTGCTGGCAATCGGACTCTATCTGTGGCGCCGCCAGCCCATTGGCGGGCAAGAGCCCAACTGACAGCTAGGCCAAGCTGCATTGATATGTGTCAGGAAGTGCCTGCGAAGTAGCTGCGTAGCGCCTCCACCACCCGCCGAACCTTCTCCGGGATCTCCCGCTGCGGCGTGATGGCGTGGATCTCCATCGGCGCCACCCGAAAACCGGGCAGCAGTTCGAGCAGACGCCCCTGCGCCAGATCCTCGCCAATCTCCCCCTCCGGTTGCAGCGAGATACCCTGCCCCGCCAGCGCAAACTGGCGCATGGGCAACACGTTGTTGCAGAGCACCTTGGCCTTGAACCTCACCCTGTGCTCGCCCCCCTTTTCATCCTGCAGCAGCAAACCGTTGCCCAGCATGTCGCCACAGAGCCAGTCGTGGGTGGCCAGATCGGCGGGCATGCGCGGCGTCCCCTTGCGCGCCAGATAGGCGGGGGCGGCGCAGAGCAGCATCCGGGTTTGCCCCAGTTTGCGGGCCACCAGGGTCGAGTCAGGCAAACTGCCAACCCGCAATGCCACGTCGATCCGCTCGGCAATCAGATCCCGTTTCTCGTCGTCGGCGATGATCTGGATGGTGAGGCCGGGGTGGGCCTGCAGCAGCGGCGAGAGGGCCAGTGCCAACGGCTGGCCCGCCATCCCCACCGGGGCGGTGATCCGCACTTCACCGAGCAGGGCGTCGCGCACCTCCGAGAGGCGCAACTCGGTCTCGCTCAGGGTCTGCTGCAACGCCCGGCACCCTTGCCATACCACCTCTCCCGCCTCGGTCAGACTGAGGCGACGGGTGGAGCGATGGAGCAGGGGCAGCCCGAGCAGGCTCTCCAGCTGGCTGATATGCTGACTGACGGCAGAGGGGGTCATGCCAAGGGATTTGGCCGCCCCTGTCATGCTGCCCGCTTCCACCACGGCGGCGAAGATGGCGTAACGTCTGAGCTGTTCCATTATTAAATCCAGCTTATAAGTGAATGCATTTTTGAGGTGATTATTAAATCATAAATGGCGGCGTAGGATAGCCCCATTCCAACAGTGAAGGAGAGTTCCCCATGAAGATTGCCCTGATCGGTGCCAGCGGTTTTGTCGGTTCAGCCATCCTGAACGAGGCCATCAGCCGCGGCCATCACGTCACCGCCATCGTCCGCGATGTCAGCAAGGTGGCCGCCCATCCGCAGGTCACCGCCGTGGCGGTGGATGCCCAAAACCCGCAGGCATTGGCCGAGGTGCTCAAGGGGCACGATCGGGTGATCAGCGCCTACAACCCGGGCTGGACCACACCGGATGATATCTACGACCACTACCTCAAAGGGGCCAACGCGATTGTCGCAGCTGCCAAAGCGGCCAACAGCTGGCTGCTGGTAGTAGGTGGCGCCGGCAGTCTGGAGGTTGCCCCCGGCGTGCAACTGGTGGATACCCCTGAGTTTCCGGCCGAGTGGAAACAGGGGGCGCTGGCGGCCCGCGACGGTCTCACCGCCCTGCGTCGTGAAACCACCCTCGACTGGCGCTTTGTCTCTCCCCCGGTGTTCCTCGAACCGGGCGAGAAGCGCGGCGGCTATCGGATTGGTGGCGATCAGGTGCTCTTTAGCGGCGAACAGCCTGCCGGGATCACCGCCGGTGATCTGGCCGATGGCGTGCTAAACGAGGTGGAAAAACCGGCTCACCAGCGCCAGCGCTTTACCCTGGGTTACTGAGAGCCAGCAGGCGGTTAAGGCCAGAATACGCGGTCACTCGCCTGTGCTTTCGGTCAGGTAAAAAACCGCTCAACCAGAAGGGAGGCATCCGCCTCCCTTCTGTTTTGGCCATTTTCTGTTTTGGTCATTTTCTGTTTTGGTCATTTTTACCGGTTGCAGCTTGCCTCTGGTTATCACTCTCCCTCTCATCATTTCCCATTCCGCCCTTAATTGCTGCGCAAAAACCCGTCAGCCCATCAGGAGCCGAATTCCATTTCGAATTTTGTATATAACTAAGAATAATTTGTTGTTTCCGTCTTATAACACCGAACAGTAGCATCCCCTTCATTCCAGATGGCGCCACACTGTCGCGCCATCCCGTTTGCCGCTTATCAGACCTGCCCGCACCAGAGGCAGCAGAAGAGATGGCGCCAGAGATAACGAAAGAGTGAGGAGGTGCACATGGAACATTCACCACTGCCGATCATCGATCTGGCTGCCCTCAACGGGGCACCCGAGGTGCGTCGCCCTATGCTGGCCCGGCTGGCCGCGGCCGCCCGCGACGTCGGCTTTTTCTATCTGACAGGACATGGCCTGAGTGACACCGAGCAGCGAGAGACTCTGGCGCTGGCTGAGCGCTTCTTTGCCCTACCGGAGCAGGAGAAGTTGGCAGTGCAGATGGTCAACAGCCCCCACTTTCGTGGCTATAACCGGGTCGGTGCCGAGCTCACCCGAGCGCGGCCGGACCTGCGGGAGCAGTTCGATATCATGAACGAGGCGCAAGCCCTGCCTGCGGCCTTGATCCGTGAACCCTGGCAGCGGCTGATCGGCCCCAACCAGTGGCCAAGCGCCCTGCCAGAGATGAAAGCCCATCTACTGGCGTGGCAGGAGCGGCTGAGCGATATCACCCTCACCCTGCTCGCGGCCTTCGCCGAGGTGCTGGAGCAACCGGCCAACGTGTTTGACGACAGTATTCGCGGCGCCCCCTACCAGCACATGAAGCTGATTCACTACCCGGGGCAAGAGGCAGGTGGCAGCAGTCAGGGGGTCGGCGCCCACAAGGATCCCGGCTACCTGACGCTGGTGATGCAGGACAATCACTCGGGGCTTGAGGTCGAGACGGCCGACGGCTGGATCTCCGCGCCCCCCCTGCCGGGAGCGCTGGTGGTCAATATCGGCGAGCTGCTGGAGCTGGCCTCCAACGGCTATCTCAAGGCGACCCTGCATCGGGTGGTGAGCCCGCCGTCCGGCGTATCGCGCCTCTCTTGCGCCTTCTTTATGGCGGCGCGGCTCGATGCCACCGTGCCACTGCTCAGCCTCTCCCCCGAACTGGCAGCGCAGGCGCAAGGGCCGGAGAGTGACCCGACCAACCCGCTCTTTAATCAGGTGGGGGAGAACGTGCTGAAAGGGCGGCTGCGCTCCCACCCGGATGTGGCGGCCCGCCACTATGGGGAACCCGCTCGCCTCCCGCGCACAGAGAGCGAAGCGATACCGGCCTGAGCAGCGCAGAGATCCGCCGGCGGGTATATGCATAAACCACAAGCAGCATGGATATACCCGCCCTGACAACGAACAACAAGCAACAAAACAAGTCATGGCCAGAGCCTGGCCATCACGGAGCAACACGATGAAATTCAAGACCATGAGCGTACACAGCGGCCAGCGGATCGACCCACAGACCGGCGCCCTCACCACCCCGCTCTACCAGAGCAGCACCTTCAGCTACTTCAACGCCCAGGCGGGCAAGGACCGCTTTGCAGGTCAAGCCCCCGGCTTTATCTACAGTCGCTTTGGCAACCCCACCACCGCCGAGCTGGAGCAGAAACTGGCGGCGCTGGAAGGGGCCGACGAAGCGCTGGTGGTGGCGAGCGGCATGGCGGCGGTGAGCGCCATCATGTATGCCCTGGCCGACAGCGGCGATGAGGTGGCCTATATCGGCCCGCTCTACGGCGGCACCGATGCCTTCCTCAAGCAGACCTTCAGCCGCGCCGGCATCAAGGTCACCGCCTACGAGAGCGATCGCGATCTGCTGGCCAACATCCGCCCTGCTACCAAGGTGGTACTGTTCGAAACCCTGACCAACCCCACCCTCAAGGTGGTGGATCCGCGGCTGGTGGTGGAAGCGGCCCGCAAGGTGGGCGCCATTACGGTATGTGACAACACCTTCCTCACCCCCTACCTGCTGCGTCCGCTGGAACTCGGGGTCGATGTAGTGATGCACAGCGGCACCAAATATCTGGGCGGCCACGGCGACATCATCGCCGGGGTGGTGGCGGGCTCTCACGCCCTGATGAAGTCGATCCGCACCGTGGCCCTCAAGCATATCGGCTCCCCCATCGGCCCGCAGGAGGCCTACCTGCTGCAACGCGGGGTCAAGACCCTGCCGCTGCGGATGGATGCCCACCTGCACAATGCCCAGAAAGTGGCCGAGTTTCTGGCGGCACATCCGGCGGTGAAGAAGGTGATCTACCCGGGGCTTGCCAGCCATCCGGGCCACGATGCCCTCGGCGCCTTCGCCAGCGGCTTTGGCGGCATGGTGAGTATTGAGCTGGAAGGCGGGTTTAAGCGCTGCGCCACCCTGCTCGATAACCTGCAGCTATTCGTGCAGGCGGTGAGTCTGGGCGATTTGGAGAGTCTTGCCTGCCATCCGGCCAGCACCACTCACGCCGCCATGGACGAGGCAAGCCGCCTCGCCGCCGGGGTCAACGACGACCTCATCCGCTTCAGCATCGGGGTGGAAGATGCGGACGATCTGATCGCCGATCTGGCCGCCGCGCTGGCGCAGATCTAACCGGGCGCGCTTTTACTCGCCGACAAAACAGCGGCGAGTAAAATGCCCCAAACACAACAACGGCCCATCAAGGGCCGTTGTTGTTTGGTGCGCTATGGAAAGACGGGATTTACTCCTCCCACACCACCACTTGGGATGAGGGCCAGCGATCCCCGACCTGGGCGTACTTTTGCTCCAGCAGGTGACGCTTGATCTTCATGGTGGGAGTCAGCACACCGTTCTCGATATTCCAGGGGGTTTTCACTACCAGAATGCCGCGGATCTTGGCGTGGGATTCCAGCTGATCGTTGACCCGAACCCGCGCCGCTTCCAGTCTGGCGTTGACCTCCTCCCGATTTCCCTTCATGGCGCTCTCGGCCAGCTGCACCAGTGCAATGGGCTGGGGCATGCCGTAACCAATCACGCAGAGCTGTTCGATGATGGGCTCCTGCCCCAGCAGCCCCTCGATGGGCACAGGCGCCACATACTTGCCCTTGGCGGTCTTGAACACATCCTTCATCCGGCCGGTGATGGTGAGATAACCCTCCTTGTCCAGCTTGCCCATGTCGCCGGTGTGGAGCCACCCCTCGGCATCGATGGCCTCGGCGCTGTGCTCGGGATCCTTGTAGTAACCCAGCATCATCCCTTCGCAGCGGCAGAGGATCTCCCCCTCGTCGGAGATCTTGATGGTCACTCCGATCCCCGCCTTGCCGACGGTGCCGATCTTGTCGGCGCGGAATGGGTAGTTGATGGTGGAGTAGGCGTGGTTCTCGGTCATGCCCCAGGCTTCCGTCACCTTGAGGCCGATGCTCAGATACCACTCAAGCAGCGCAGGGGAGACAGGCGCGGAGCCGCAGCCGAGTACCCGGGCCTGATCCAGTCCCAACCCCTTTTGCAGCTTGCGTTTGATAAGGCCGGAGATGAGCGGGATCTTGAGCAGCAACGCCAGTTTGTTCTGGGGCAGCTTCTCGTGGATCTTGATGCGGAACATGGCCCACAGCCGCGGCACCGAGATAAAGACGGTGGGACGGCAGCGTTTGACATCTTCGATAAAGGTGTCGAGGGATTCGGGGAACGCGATGGTAGCGCCGCCATAGAGACTGCCGCCATAGATGTAGACCCGCTCGGTAATATGGGCCAGCGGCAGGTAGGAGAAGCCCCGATCGGCCTGGCTCAGGCTCACCGTCTCCACCAGCTTCTCGCACGACCAGGCGTAGCGCTCGACGCTCAGCATGGCCCCTTTCGGCTTGCCGGTACTGCCGGAGGTGTAGACCAGACTCAGCAGGGAGTCAGGGGCCTGCACCGGGCTGTCAGGGATCGGCTCGTGCGCCTCCAGCAGGTCATCCCACTGGTGGCTGGCCGGCATGGTGTCATAGGGGAAGGCGATGCGCAGCAGATCGGCGGGTACGCCAGCCTCCTGACTCTTCCAGTCATCCAGCTTGCCGACGAAGATCGCCTTGGCTTCGCTGTGGCGCAGCACATATTCGATGGTATCGACGTTGGCAGTCGGGTAGATGGGCACGCTCACATACTGCCCCATCTGCATCGCCAGATCGGCGATAAACCACTGGGCGCAGTTCTTGGAGAGCAGCGCCACCTTGTCACCGGCCACCAGACCGAGGTGACGCAAGGCCGTCACCATCCGCCGCGCTTCATCGGCCACTTCACCCCAGGTGAAATCGACATATTCGCGGTTGATGGTTTGACGCAGGTAGGTTCGATCAGGACACTGCCGCTCCCAGTGATAGAGCATCTCGAGCGGCAGTTTATTGGCAATGCGTGAGGAGGAGGCCATAGTTTAATCCCTGAAACAAAAGGCGAAACTTATTATTAACCTTTCACTAACTTCAGGGGAAGGATAAACTCAAACTTCAGTTTGAATTGTGTATCCGATCAAGCTTCTGCATCTTGTTGCAAACGACTCCACATCGCCTGCACCAGTTTTTCATCCTCTTCAGATAGCTCACCTTGCAAGATCGCCTCGTTGAGGCTGCGCAGCACATAGCTCTTGACGTCCCGCACCAGGGTCTTGCCTTCCAGCTCGGCCCGGGCAACGGCCAATGAGATATGACCTCGCAGGTAACCCCCCGCAAACAGCTCATCGTCGGTCGCGGTGGCAACCATGCTGTCGATCAGTCCCAACAACTTGTGCTCAAAATCGTGAATCGTCATGTAACGCAGCCTCATTTGCGGCAAAAAATTCGGGAGTATGGAACCGCAATCCGGTTGATTGCAGCTCTCTGGCGCCAGGCCAGCAGCGTCCTTGGCGTCCTATTCCGGGTTGGCCACCGGGTAGATGACCTGATCCTTGTATCCCGTGGTTATTCGCAGATAACCACGCAACGCCCGGTTTAATTGCGGATCATCGGTGTCCACCAGCAGCGGCCTGCCCGCAAGGGCGGCAAGCTTGGCTTTGGTTGCCAGCACCTGGATATTGTCCAGCCCGACACACCGAATCACCTCAGGACTCAATTGCTGATTTCCGCGCCCGAACAGATGTCCCTGTCCGCCTATCAGGGTAATGATCAGTCGGCAGCGACGGCCGCGGATCCGGGTCAGGATCTCGGCGGCGCTGAGATCCTGCCCGATAAGTCGGCCATTTTCCACCAGATCCACACCGAGCAAAGTATTTTCCAGACCGAGCTCTGCCATACAGGCTGCCACCGTGCTGCCGGAGCCCATCAGATAGAGGGTATCGGGCTCCATCTGCTCCACCACACCGGCGGCGAGATCAGCCAACACCAGCTCTTCGGACTCCTTGCCCCCCTGTTTTACCGCCTGTACATAACGCAGATCACCGGGCACCTTCAGCTGGCCGTAGTGGCGGGCCCGCACCTTGCCCGCGCGAAACGCCTCCTCGTCGATGTCGCGCACCTCGGCATCGATCAGGCTGAGCAGTTCCCCTGCGATCATCCGCGCCACCACCCGCCCGCTGGCAGCGGGCGTCACCCCGTAGACGCCGGAGTGGATCTTGCACCCCGCGGGAATGCCGAGCACATGGCAGGACTCCCCCACCGCGGCGCAGATATCCCGCGCCGTGCCATCGCCACCGGCAAACAGCAGCAGATCGACCCCGGCTTCGCGCATCAACTCGGCAGCGTGGCGGGTATCACCGGCCGAGGTGCTCTCCCCGACCGGTTGATAGATGACCCGACAGGGCAACCCCAGCTCGCGGGCCACCGTCTCCCCCATCTCTCCTGCTACCGTCAGCAGTTCAAACGGGACGCTCAGCTCGCACAGTGGCAACAAGGCTTGCCGCGCCCGCTCCTGCGCCTTGGGCACAGCGCCACGGGCCAGCGCCTCGGCAACCACACCGTCACTGCCCTTGAGCCCCACTGCGCCGCCAATCCCGGCGACCGGATTAATAATGAACCCTAATCGAAACATGCCTGCCTCCCTTGCGATGGCCCCCATTTTTATCTTTTCGCCCCTCTGGGACAAGCAGTGGCACCCCTGCTAGAATTCGCATCTTCAATTTTCCAACCAATGTTCAATCAAGGTTCAATCATGCTGGAATGGGTTCTTGATCCCTCCGCCTGGGTCGCTCTCGCTACCCTTACCCTGCTCGAAATCGTGCTGGGCATCGACAACATCATCTTTATCTCCATCCTGGTAGGTCGCCTGCCGGAGGCTCAGCGCCAAAAAGCGCGTATTCTGGGTCTGGGGCTCGCCATGGGTACCCGGATCCTGCTGCTGCTCTCGCTGGCCTGGGTGATGCGCCTCACCGATCCGCTCTTCACCGTGCTGGGTGAAGCCATCTCCGGCCGCGATCTGATCCTGCTGCTGGGGGGCCTGTTCCTCATCGGCAAGAGTGCTCACGAGATCCACGTCACCCTGGAAGGGGCGGCCGAGCCGGAGAGCGTCAGCAAAGCGGCCTCGGGCTTTATCAGCACCCTGATCCAGATCGCCATCCTCGATATCGTGTTCAGCCTCGACTCGGTGATCACCGCAGTCGGTATGGCCGATCACGTGCCGGTGATGGTGCTGGCCATCATGATCGCCGTCTTCATCATGATGTTTGCCGCCAAATCCATCGGTGATTTCGTCGACAGCCACCCCACCATCAAGATGCTGGCCCTCTCCTTCCTCACCCTGGTCGGTTTCGCCCTGATGGCCGAGGGGATGGATCTGCACATACCGAAAGGCTACATCTACTTCGCCATGGCCTTCTCGCTGGTGGTGGAGATGATCAACATCCGCTTGCGCAAGCACAGCGAGGTCGACACAGGGAAGTAGTGTCGCCGGATCAAAAAGAGCGCCTCTCGGGGCGCTCTTTTGTTATGCACACGGCATGCTGCCGGATAGAGATCACTGGTTGGCAATCACAATGGCAACCCGGCGGTTTTCTGCTCGTCCGGCTGCGCTCTTGTTGTCCGCAACCGGGGCCGTCTCACCGCGGCCACGGATCTCAAGATTGGCGGGCATCATCCCCACCGAGATCAGCACATCTGCCACCGATTGGGCTCGTTTCAGAGAGAGCTGCTGGTTGTAGCTGCTCTCGCCCGTATTGTCGGTATGGCCATCCACCCTCGCCTTGTCGAGCCCGACCCCAAGCAGGGCCTTGCCCAGTTTTTCCACTATCAGCCGGGTCTGCGGATTGAGTTCACCCACATTGTTGGCAAACAGCACCCGGTTGGCCAGATCCAGTGTCCAGCCCTCATCGGTCAGATAGAAACCTTGCTCCTTCAATACTGCCAGCTGTTCCGGGGTCAACCCCCTGGGGGTGCTCTGACAACCCGCCAGCAGAGAGAACAACAGGCCCAGCACGACAGCCTTGATGGAGAGGGATAGTTTCATTGTTATGACTCCTTTACACCTTGACTCACGCCGATTTGGCGGCCTCAACCTCCTCACGGCGTGTACGTTTTGCCAAATACATGGCTTTGTCTGCCAGCTCGCACAGCTCGCTGGCGCGGGTCCCGGGTTGATGGATGGCAAAACCGATGCTGATCCCTGCCACCAGTTGCTGTCCATCCCGCAATACCACAGGATCACTCATCGCCTGCTGAATGCGGTCGATCACCTCTTCCACATCCTGCCCCAGATGCACAGGTGTCAGCAGTATGGCGAACTCATCCCCCCCCAGCCGGCAGACCAGATCTCCGGGGCGCAGCTGATGCTGTACCCGCCGGGAGAGGGTCACCAGCACATCGTCACCGGCGTTGTGCCCCAGGGTGTCGTTAATCTGTTTGAAACGATCGCAATCGAGATAAAGCAGGGCGAACGGGGCCCCCCCCTCGCTTACCTCGCCAATGGCATGCTCGAGGCGAGCTTCGAATAACGCCCGGTTGGGCAACCCGGTCAACGCATCATGGGTCGCCTGGTGGAGCAGACTGGCGTTCTCCCGCGCCTGATGAGCCTGCCAGGCTTGCAGCTCATCCAGCAGGGCGTTGAAATCCTCTCCCAGTTCATTGAGCTCGACGATATCGGCCGGTGGCGCCCGCATCCCCAGAGTGCGTTGTCGACGCACCGAGTGGGCGACCTGTGCCAGTTGTCGCAGTGGCGAGGTGATCGCGACCTGCATCCGCCCGGCGACATAGAAGGCGCCCATCACACTCAACACCAGGCAAATCACCATCACCAGCAGCACCGAGAGCAAGAACAGCAACAGATACTCGCCATGACCGCGCAGCTCTATGGTGGCAATCTGATCACCTCCCCGCAGCATGGGATAGGTGACCGGCCCCGGTAACAGCAGGCGGGCAAGATAATCTTCGACTGTGGCCAGTGGATTGCTGACGGGACGAACCCATTTAGCGAGCTGTTGACCATTGGCCAGCACGATACTGGCTTCGGCCACCTCCTCATGGGCGACAATACCGCCAAGCGCCTCGCTCGCTGCCTCTTCATCGTGGAACACCACCGCCGCCTCGGCGCTGTAGCTGATTGCGCGGGCCACCAGCTCCAGATTGTGATCGGCGTAGAAGCGTACTACCAGCAAGGCAATCAGAGTAAAAAAGAGTCCCGCCACGCTGACGGCCGTGATGGCGGCCACCAGATGGGTTCGCCCCAGGCTCTGACGTAGGGTCGGACGACGGGGATCCGCGCTGACCTGTCGTCTCATGGGACCCCCTTGTCGGCACGGGCCAGCTTGAGCACAGCGGGATGTACTCGTACGCCGCTCAGGGCCAGGGCATCGAGGTTCACTTTAAACCGCACTCGCACGCTGTCCGGCGAGGTCTGCAGGCAGAACACCGAGCTGGTGGAACAGTCGTGGTTGTATTCGCTGATGCTGAGCACTGAATGACCCTGCAAGCGCGCAAACAACGCAATCCGGGTCGGCTCGTCGACGACGCCGAGATAGAGCACATCGCAATTATCACTGATGGCCGGATCACTCGCGTCGTAGCGATTGACCTGCACGGCACGGCCATTGGCCTGACGATCGATGGTAAAGAGGGCTCCGGCATACTCCGTCGGCGCCGCCACACATAGGCGCAGCACCGCAGGCTCGGTGGGCCAGCGAGTGTAACTCAGGATATCGAGCACCAGCTCCCTGACCGCCGTCGCCCGGCTCTCTGCGGCCGTTTCCGCCAGCGCGTGAGGCAACAGCAGACCAAACCCTAACAGCAAGGGCGCCAGGCGAGCGGCGAAACGGGGAGAAAAGAGTAACAGCATGATCGGGAAGTGGCAGCCTTGACAACACCGCTGCAGTGGCATAGCGGTTCGGGTACATGTATCCAGATAGTAAGTTGGTGGACACTGGCCTGACAAGTCTCCCGAAACCCTCCCGCCCGGAAGCCGTGTAAAGAAAACAGAGAGCCCGTCTGGTGACGGGCTCTCTGTTGGCTGGCATCCGGAACAACTTACTTCTTGCTGATGCCATATTCCCGCAGCTTGTTGGCGATGGCGGTATGCGACACACCCAGGCGTTTGGCCAGCTGACGGGTCGACGGGAAGGCGGGATAGAGCCGGGCCAGCAGCTGGCTCTCGAAGCGCTTCACCGCATCGTCGAGGTTTCCCTCAAACCACTCGTCGATCAGCGGCATGGTATCGGCCGCCACCGGCAGGTCGATCTGCTCGGGCCCCAGTTCATCCCCTTCCAGCAGGGTCATGGCACGGTAGAGACAGTTGCGCAGCTGACGCACGTTGCCCGGCCAGCGATAGGCGGTCAGGTAGTCTGCCATGTTGCGGGTAAAGCGCGGACGGGGTCGCTGCAACTCGCTGGCAAAGCGGGAGACAAACTGCTGGGCCAGCACCATGATGTCTGCCTTGCGCTCGCGCAGGGGGGGCAGCGCCAGACTGAGCACGTTGAGACGGTAGTAGAGATCCTCGCGGAAGGTTCCTTCGTGCACCAGATCCAGCAACTGCTTCTGGGTGGTGCAGATGAAACGCACGTTGACCTTCACCTCCTGCTCGTCACCGACCCGGCGGAACACCCCATCCTGCAACACCCGCAGGAACTTGGTCTGCAGATGGGGAGACATGTCGCCGATCTCGTCCAGCATCAGGGTGCCGCCGCTCGCCAGCTCCAGCACGCCGCGCTTGCCCTCGGTGTTGTTGCCAAAGGCGCCGGGGGCATAACCAAACAGCTCGCTCTCGGCCACGTTATCGGGCATGGCGGCGCAGTTGAGGGCCATAAAGGGGTGGCTGGAGCGCAGGCTGGCACCGTGACAGGCACGGGCCAGCAGCTCCTTGCCGGTACCGGTCTCACCGACAATCAGCAGCGGCGCGTCCTGCATCGCCAGTTTTCGCGCTTGCGACAGTACCTCTTTCATCTTGGGGCTCTCGGCCTGCAGATGCTCGAAGCCCCCCACTTCCACCGCATGAAGCGCGCTGAAGTGCAGGCCGACCCGACGGGCAGATTTGAGCACCACCACGGCACCAGCCAGCGCCTGCTTGCCGCGGGCTTCTGCCACGAACAGCGGCATCAGATCTGCCAGATACTCTTCGCCATTGAAACTGAGCTTGCAGGTCTGCGGCTTGATCTCGCTCGCCTCCAGCCAGCGGGTGAAGGAGAAACCCTTAACCAGCGAACCGAGCGCCACGCCGCGCACCTCCTCCACCGGCAAGCCGAGGGTGGTGAGGGCCGACTGGTTGGCCTGGGTCACCTTGCCCTTGCTGTCGAGGGAGAAGACCAGGTCCGGCAGCGCCTTGAGCAGCGCCTCGATTTCGTGGTGCTCTCGCTCGGAAGGCATGTAAGGGATGGTCTTGACGTCGTAGACGCCGGGAATGCGGCGGATCTCCGGCATCAGGTGCTGAAAATCACTGAACTCCAGCTCGGGAAAGTTGAGATAGATGATGCCTGAGGTATCGATTTCGATGCCGCGCAGATCGATATTGTGCTCCACCAGGCGGTCGAGCAGTTCCCGGGTCAGGCCCAGGCGGTCTTCACAGCTGACTTCAAGACGCATTCGGGACACACTTCCTAGCTAACTCTATGAATGAGCGGATAATACAGTCTCGATCCCCCCAGTGCGAGCGCCGGCCCATAAAAATGCGGGCCCGCCCCGCTTTCGCAGGCAGGCCCGGGTCAACCGATGACGCTGGTGTGGGGCGCCATTACCGGAGCAACTGATCGGTACGCGCCGCCATGATGAAGTCGTTGCGGTGTAATCCGCCGATCTTGTGGGTCCACCAGCTGACGGTCACCTTACCCCACTCGGTCAGAATGGCCGGATGGTGGAACTCCGCCTCCGCCAGCTCGCCCAGGCGGTTGGTAAAGGCCAGCGCCTCCTTGAAGTTGCGAAACGTAAATTCCCGTCGCAGTTGCAGCGCCCCCTCCTCCACCAGCGGCTGCCAGTCGGGAATAAGCTGCATCAGCTCGCGCAGCTCCTCATCGCTCACCTTGGGGGCATCGGCGCGACACGCTTCACACTGTTGGCTGGCCAGTTCGGACATGGGTTACTCCTGCTTGAATTAATGAAAAATTAATGAAAATGAAATAGGGTTGTTTGCTTTTGGTCAGCTCGCCTGTTTGCCAGCGGCAACCTCAAAACGTGGCGGATAGAGGCCAAGCCGACTGGCCTCGGCCAGAGCAGCCATGATCTCCTCCCCGGTCAGCTGGTAGAGATGATCGAGACTCGGCAGCACAAAATAGGTGGGCTGCATGATGTCGATGCGATACGGGGTGCGCAGCATAGTCAGTAGATCGAAGGGTTGCAGCAGCGGCTTGCCGGAAAGGGCATAAGCTGTCTCGCCGATGGAGGAGAGAATGCCGCCACCGTAGATACGCAGCCCGTCAGGTGTCGCCAAGAGGCCAAACTCCACGGTGAACCAGTAGAGCCGCGCCAGAAAAACCCGCTGCTCCTTGCTCGCCTGCTGCCCCAACTGACCGTAGAGGTGGGTGAAGTGGGCAAAGGCCGGATTGGTCAGCATGGCGCAGTGGCCGAAGATCTCGTGAAAGATATCCGGCTCTTGCAGGTAGTCGAGCTCGTCCCGGCGCCGGATAAAGGTGGCCACCGGAAACTGGCGATTGGCCAGCAGGGCGAAGAAGCGATCGAACGAGATAAGCGCGGGCACCGCCGCCACCGACCAGCCGGTCGCAGGCTGCAAGACGGCGTTGATCTCGGCCAGCTGGGGGATGCGATCACGGGGCAGCCCCAGTCTGTCGAGACCGGCCAGATATTCGTTACACCCCTTGCCATCGAGGGCGGCGAACTGGCGTTCGATCAGGATCTGCCAGGTGCCATGCTCCTCGTTGCTGTAGTGGATCACCCCGTCAGCATCCGGCTGGTGGGCGGTGTAGAAGGTTGCCATAGCGGTTCCATCCTCTGGCGCCACATCAAGGCGCCTTGCCGTTTCATCACGGTTTCACTGTAACGAAATGGCAACAAAAAAAGCAGCCGACCCATGAGTCGGCTGCCTGAAATAGTTGTAAACAAATTGTGACAACCCGCTAACCAATCCCCACTACAGCTTGACCATGATATGGCGCGGCACCGTGTAATCCTCCAGCGCATAGAGGGAGAGATCCTTGCCGTAGCCCGACATCTTCATGCCGCCGTGGGGCATCTCGGAAGTGAGCATGAAGTGGGTATTGATCCAGGTGCAACCATATTGCAGGTGGCTGGCCACCTTGCTGGCGAGGCTCAGATCTTTGGTCCAGACCGACGAGGCGAGGCCATAGTCCGAGTCGTTGGCCCACTGCACCACCTGCTCGGCATCGTTGAAACGGGTCACCGACACCACGGGGCCAAACACCTCGCGGCGCACGATCTCATCCTCCTGCCGGGCCCCGACAATCAGGGTCGGCTCGAAGAAGAAGCCGTTGCCGGGACGGATCTTGCCCCCCGCCGTCACCTCCACATGACCGCTGCTCTGGGCCCGCTCGACAAAGCTGGCGACCCGGTTGCGCTGTCTGTCCGAGATAAGCGGCCCCATCTCCACCCCCTCCTCGTACTGGCTTCCCACCTTGATGGAGGCCACCGCATCGGTCATGGCGGCGACAAACTTGTCGTAGATCTTGCCCTGGGCATAGATACGGCAGGCGGCGGTGCAGTCCTGGCCGGCGTTATAGAAACCGAAGGTGCGAATGCCCGCCACCACCGCCTCCAGATCCGCATCGTCGAAGATGATCACCGGCGCCTTGCCCCCCAGCTCAAGGTGGGTGCGCTTCATGGTGCGGGCGGCGCTCTGCAGGATCTTCTGGCCGGTGGCGATATCGCCGGTGAGCGACACCATCCGCACCAGCGGGTGCTCCACCAGCGGCGCCCCTACACTCTCGCCCCGCCCGCAGATGACGTTGATAACGCCGCGGGGGAAGATCTCGCTGGCCAGTTCGGCAAGCCGCAAAGCGGTGAGCGGGGTCTGCTCGGAGGGTTTGAGCACCACCGTATTGCCCGCCGCCAGCACCGGCGCCATCTTCCAGGCCGCCATCATCAGCGGGTAGTTCCAGGGGGCGATACTGCCCACAACACCAATGGGGTCGCGGCGGATCATGCTGGTGTGCCCCTCGAGATACTCCCCCGCCAGCGGCCCTTGCAGGCAGCGGGCCGCCCCGGCAAAGAAGCGGAAGCAGTCCACCACCGCGGGCAGCTCGTCGTTGAGCACCGCCAGATAAGGTTTGCCGCAGTTGAGGGATTCCAGCGCCGCAAACTCCTCGGCGTGGCGCTCGACGAGATCCGCCAGACGCAGCAGCAGGTTGCTGCGGCTTGCCGGGGTGGTGCGGCTCCACTGGGCGAAGGCGCGCTGGGCACCGTTCACCGCCCGGTTCACCTGTTCGAACGAGGCTTCGGGCACGGCGGCGATCTGTTCGCCGTTGGCCGGGTTGAGAATGGGTTCGGCCTGCCCCTCGCCGGTCACAAACTGGCCATCAATCAAGAGTTGGGTAGAGAGTTTCATGGTTGCATCCTTGCGCACGCGTTGAGTCATCATTTGCCACTGCCAGCGACATCATGGGTGTCGCGAGTAAGGTAGTAGGCAAGCAAAATGGGGATAGTGGTGAAGGCCACTATGATGAGGGCCACCACGTTGGTGACCGGCCTGTCTCGGGGACGGATCAGCTCCTGATACATCCAGATGGGCAGCGTGGTCTGCTGGCCCGCAGTGAAGGTAGTAACGATCACTTCGTCAAAACTCAGGGCAAAGGCCAGCATGCCCCCCGCCAGCAGCGCCGTGGCCAGATTGGGCAGGATCACGTAGCGCAGGGTCTGGAAGCCGTCGGCCCCGAGATCCATCGACGCCTCGATGAGGCTCTGGTTGGTGCGGCGAAAACGGGCCAGCGCATTGTTGTAGACCACCACCACACAGAAGGTGGCGTGGCCGATAACGATGGTCCAGAAGCTGAACGGGATCTCCATCAGGCCGTAGGCCGAGCGCAGCGCGATACCGGTGACGATACCGGGCAGCGCGATGGGCAGCACCAGCAACAGCGACACCACCTCCTGACCGAAGAAGCGGCTGCGGGC
>NZ_JAAKRF010000022.1:0-58433 GCF_049173005.1 Aeromonas sp. 602658
GCGTTCAATCTGAGCCATGATCAAACTCTTCAATTTAAGTTTGGTTGCTTCGAAAAGCGGCTCAATGAATTGCTGAATTAACTGCTGCAACATTTCGTTGCTTTGGTCACTTCATCAGACATTGAAAATCAAAAATTGTTTTTGATGCTCGATGCTGTGAGTGCCCACACAGATTGCTTGATTCAAATTGTTAAAGAGCGTCACGCTTTTCGCGTTGAGGAGGCGCATATTACGCTTCTCACTTCGAAAGTCAAGCGATTGTTTTCGCTTTTCTTTCGGCGCCCACTTCGCTAGGAAGCTGGCTCATCAGTTCGGCGTGTTCCGCCGTGCTGGTAGGGGCGCATTATAGGGAGCCGCGCTGCGATGACAAGACTTTTTTTGAAGAAAATCACGAAAATTTCAAATTATTCAATTAGAAACAGCTTATTCAGTGTATATATACAACGTTATCCACAATCCGGTTATTTCACTCCCATTTTAGCGTCATTTATGTCGCCTTCAGTGACCTTGGGAATGCCATACTGGAGCCGATAACCTCTCCCGAGTGGTCCATGGTAGCGCCAATCAGGAAAGCTGGTTACCATGGAGGTGAATATAGTGTTGCACCTTTTTTGCTTTCATTTACAAAAGGTCTTTTAAGATGAATTTATCCAAGTTTCCCGTATATATGCAGGCCGCAATCCTTGCTCTGGTATTGGCAGTGGTTGGCTACCTGGTTGCCCAGGCCCTGCAGTTCTCTTTGAAAGCGGAAGTGATTTTTGCAGCAGGTCTGGCCATCGGCGGTTTCGTGGTACCGCTGTTCCTGAAGCGAACCCCGGCTAATGTTGCCGAGTCGATCGCCAATCAGGAGACTTGCACCTTATATGTAGGCAACCTGCCCTATCGCGCCAATGAGATTGCAGTGCGCGAGTTGTTTGCCGAACAGGGCCAGGTCATTTCCGTGCGGTTGATGAAAGACAAGGCAACCGGCAAGCGCAGAGGTTTCGGTTTCGTGGAGATGCCCGCCGCCGATGCCGCCAAGGCGATTGCCGCTTTGAATGACAAAGAGTATCAGCAGCGCACCCTCAAGGTGCGTGAAGCGAATGACAAACGTGATAAAGAGGAAAGAGAAGGTAGCGAAACTGACGCCTAACCGCCGTCAGTACTTCACCTCTTCCAGTGATGACAGCCCCCATGCTTGCAAGGGGGCTGTCAGTTTTTGAGCCTCCCCATCCAGCCGGGTACAGTAAGCCCTGGCAATTACCTCTTCTATATGTACAGGCTGCACGATGGCATGCCCGCCATTGTTCAGCAACCAAGCCACCCGTTTGGCAACGGCACTGCCCGAGTCAATAAGCTGACATTGCGGCATCAGTTGCCCAATCTCTTCATTGAGTAGCGGGAAGTGAGTGCAACCAAGCACCAGCGTATCCGGCTTTTCTTCCCCCTCCAGCCAATCGGCCAATACCTCGCGCAGTAGCGCCATATTGACCGGCAGGCCCGCCAGCTTGTGTTCGGCTTCTATGACCAGCTCGGTGGTGCCCTTGAGCAGCACCCGCTTGCCGGGAGCAAACTGGGCGATCAGTTCATGGGTATAGTCGCGGCTGACGGTGCCTGGAGTGGCCAGCAGACCGATACAACCGTTGCGAGTCTGTGCAGCGGCGGGCTTGATGGCTGGCACCACCCCCACCACGGGAATATCCAGAGCCTCACGCAAGGCCGGCAGCGCTATGGTGCTGGCCGTGTTGCAGGCAATCACCACCAGATCGATCTGATGACGAGCCACCATGGTGGTCACCAAGCGGGTGCAGGCAGCAATCAGGGCGGGCTCGCTCAATTCACCATAGGGGAAGTTGGCGTTGTCGAAGCAGTAGAAATAGTTGTGTGCCGGCAGAACGCGGCGGATCTCGCGGTAGATGGTCAGGCCACCCATACCGGAATCAAACACGAGAATATTGGCCACTTGAGCTCCCCTTTGGTGCAAGGCGGCGATCATACTCCCGCCTGCCGCCAATAGAAAAGGCCCTGCCAATGGCAGGGCCCCTGATTTTTCCACTTGGCCGGCTCCGGCTTAGAGTGAGTAATCCATCGTCACGTAGTAAGCGCGCTCATCGGCCGGATAACCCACCGCAGTCTGATACTCCTTATCAAGCAGGTTGTTGATCTTGCCAGATACCTTGAGCGCCGGAGTGACCTTGTAGCCAACGGCCAGATTCCACACGCTGTAGCCACCAAGTGTTGTGGTGTTGGCCACATCGCCATAGCGCTCACCCTGATAGATCCAGCTCAATGAACCATCAAGCTGCTGCCACTGCGCCTGCGTCACCCACTTGGCCCCTTTGCGGGAGATCAGCTGCAACTGCTTGTCGGTTACCTTGTCTTTGGGATCCTTGTATTCGGCAGAGACTCTATGACTCAACCAGCCAGTGTCGAACTCCCCTTCCAGCTCGATCCCTTCAATGCGCGCCTTGCCAACGTTTTGTGGTGTCCACATACCCTGACTGTTGGGTGCCCACTGGATCATCTGTTCGAAGTCGTTGCGATAACCGGTGGCCCGCCACTCGACACCCGCAGTTTGACCATCCAGCATCAGCTCGCTGCTCTTCGACTCTTCCGGCTTCAGGTTGGGATTGCCAGAGCCCGGATAGTAGAGGTCATTAAAGGAGGGGGCGCGGAAACCGGTGCCGTAGCGGGCACTCAGGCGGTAATCCTCGACAAAACGCCAGCCTGCGCCGGTTTGCCAGGTGTTGTGACGACCAAACTGCTCGTTGTCATCACTGCGGCCGCTCAGCTCACCCTGCCATGTCTGGTTGTCGAACTGGGCCAGGGCATAGACCCCGGTATTGTCCCGCTCCTTGGCCCCTGCCGGATAGGGGGAGCCAGAAGATCGCGAGCGATCGTCCAGCATGTCGCGCTGCCAGTCAGCACCGCCGCCGAGCGTCCACAGCTCGTTCAGCTTGAGGCTGTTGACCCAGTTCAGGCTGTACTGGCGGGTGTAGGTCCAATTATTGGCCTGATCGCGGCCGCTATTGTCGAGATAGTCGTACGCATCCTGTCTGGAGAAGGCGCCACGCAACTCACTCAGATAGCGATCATCGTGATAGCGCGACCCCAGCTGATAGCTCTGGTTTTCAGTCCACGTTTCGGCTCGATGCGGCGCATAGTTTGCGTCAGACCCCGCATACTGGGCCACATTGCGGAACCAGCGGGTTGTACCGAACAGATCCCAATTGCTGCCGAGGGCCTGCTGGTAGTCCAGCATGGCGTTGTAGCCCCGATGCCCGTGACGGTCACCATCGTTGATGCCGGGCAAGGGGTGTACGTTGTAACCCTCTTCATCATCAAAACCGCCAGCCACCTTGAGCTGACCCGCCTCACCTACCTGGCTGGCACTACTGAAAGCGGCCTGACGCTGTTGATGGGAACCAGCACCGATATTGAACTTGTGCTGATTTGTCCCCTTGTCGGGACGGGTAATGATGTTGATCACCCCACCGATGGCGTCGGAGCCGTAGATGGTGGCGCGCGGGCCACGAATGTATTCAATGCGCTCCACCTGATTGAGCGGCAGGTTATTCAGTTCGGTCATCCCGGCGGTCAGGGAGGCACTGCGTACCCCATCCACCAGCACCAGCGTCTGGGAGGAGGTGCCACCACGCACCCGCAGCGAGCTGAGCTGGCCTCGGCCACCATTGCTGACCACTTCCACACCGGGCAGGGTCTTGACCACATCGGTCACGGTCTGGGCTTGCAGGCGATCGATCTCGTCCCGGGTCACCACATTGACCGGGGCAAGCACGCTGGAGGCAGGTTGGGCGACGCGGGTAGCGGTCACCACCATGGTGGGATTGACGGGAATGGTCAGCTGCTGGGCAAACGCCGCCGTCGGCAACAGGGCAGCCGCCAGAAATTTCTTCGACATGAGAGATCCTTAAGTTCGCGTAAGTATCTACTTCGTGGCCGGTTTCTCTCGGCCCGAAATACGAACTCTGGCAGGTCTTCGGGCTCGGGGGCTGATAGCCTACGGCGACGGCTTCCCGCCTGACGGCAGTGCCCTGATGTCGCTTCGTTCCCCCTTACCGCTGCGCGCCAGCTCCGGATTCTCACCGGATTCCCTATTAAGCATGATGCGCCAAAGCGGGAGGATTATAGGCAGAGCAAAGCTGGATGTATAGCCATCCAGATTTCTATTTATTGCCAGCCAGCGCCGCCAGCCGCTGCTGGGCGCCCTCCATCACCGCCTGTACCCCGGGATGGGAGAGATGGCGCCCTGCCGAGACCAGATAGTAAGAGAGGGTGACCTCGGTGAGGGTCGCAATCCGCTCCACCCCGTAGAGGCGGCCAATCTCGTCAGCCATCGCCAGCGGCGCCGGGAAGATCCCCATCCCCGCCTTGCCGAACGACTTCATCAGGGTAGAGTCATCAAACTGCCCCACCAGATGGGGATGAATGCCCTGCTGGCGATACCAGGCCAACAGCCGATCATGCGTTGCAGATTTCTCTCCGGGGATGAGCAACGGCAACCCCTCCAGCGAGGCGGGAAAGCCGTCCCGCGCCCGCGCCGCCAGCTCGGGACTGGCAAACAGCGCCAGCGGGCTGCGCCCCAGCTCGTGGTTGTAGCCACGTACACCACTGTCGGGAGGAAGCGGGCGATCGATCAGCACCATATCCAGCTTGTGACGGGCCAGCTCGCTGAACAGCTGCTCGGCCCGCTCCTCATGACACACCAGCCGCAGCGGGGTCGCCAGCGCCATGGCGGGGGCCAGCAGCTCGAACGCCAGGGTGCGGGGGACCGAATCGGCGATCCCCACCTGCATTGTCAGCTCCTGGCTGGCGTGGCGCAGGGTGTGCTCCAGCTCGGCGCCGAGCGAGAAAATGGCCCCCGCCTGCTCCTGCGCCTGCCGACCCGCAGCGGTCAGCACCAGACGCCGTCCCACCCGGTTGAACAGCGCCACCCCGAGGGACTGTTCCAGCTCTGCAACCTGACCGCTGATGGTCTGCGGCGTGAGATGCAGCTGTTCGGCGGCCTGCGTCACGCTGCCGCTGCGTGCCACATGCCAGAAGTAGTAGAGCTGTTTGTAGTTGAGCATGCCGTTCCCTATCAGTTTTTATCGAACAACCATCAGCGAGAATCTGATTTTATCGAAACATTGCGGGCTCTAGCATGCAACCATTATCTGAACTGCCCTGCGAACCATCATGCTGGACGTTGTTGTACTCTTCTTTCTGTTTGGTCTGCTGGCCGGTCTGGTGCGCTCCGAGCTCAAACTGCCTCCTGCCCTCTACGACACTCTCTCCCTCTTTCTGCTGCTGGCCATCGGCCTCAAGGGCGGCGTCGGTCTGGCCCAGCAATCCCTGCAACCTCTGCTGCCACAACTGGCGCTGGTGATCCTGCTCGGCGTGGTGCAGACCCTGCTCGGCTTTGCCGTGCTGCGCCTCAAGATGAACCGGGTGGATGCCGCTGCCACCGCCGCCCACTACGGATCGGTCAGCGTCGCCACCTTTGCGGTCGGGGTGAACTGGCTCACCGAGCGGGGCATCAGCTTTGAATCCCAGCTCTCCATCTTCCTCGCGGTGATGGAGATCCCCGCCATTCTGGTGGGCATAGTGCTGGCCCGCGGCATCAGTCGCGAGACCCGCTGGCGCATGCTGGCCCACGAGACCTTCCTCGGCAAAGGGGTGACCCTGCTGCTGGGCGGCATGGCCATCGGCTATCTGGCCGGGCCGGACGGAATTGCCCCGCTCAAACCGCTGTTTGTCGACCTGTTCAAGGGGGCGCTGGCGCTGTTCCTGCTGGAGATGGGCCTCATCGTCGCCCGTCAGTGTCAGGACTTACGCAAGCATGGCTTCTTCCTGCTCGGCTTCGCCCTGTTGATGCCGCTCGCCTCGGCGGGACTGGGATTGGCAGCTGGCCAGCTGATGGGCCTCTCCCTCGGCGGACTGACCCTGCTGGCGACCCTGGCGGCCAGCGCCTCCTATATTGCCGTGCCGGCTACCATGCGCATCGCTGTGCCTCAGGCCAATCCGGGGCTGTCCCTCAGCGCCGTGCTGGGGGTCACCTTCCCGTTCAACATCATGCTGGGGATCCCGCTCTACCACAGCTGGGCCCGCCACTTCACGGAGTAGCCACATGCAGACCGAGACCCGCACCCTGCTGACCGTCATTACGGAAGCCAATCTGGAGCCGACCCTGCTGCGCACCCTCACCCGCGAGGGGCTGCGCGGCTACACCATCACAGATGCCCGCGGCCGAGGGGATCATGGCGAGCGCAACGCCAGCTGGAGCGAGAGCGGCAACATCCGGCTGGAGGCCATCTGCAGCCGGGAGCAGGCGGAGCGGCTGCTGGCCCACCTGCAGAGTCGTTACTACCCCGATTACGCCATGATCGCCTTTCTGCAACCGGTCGAAATCGTGCGACCCGAGAAATTCTGAGCCGGCTTGCCGGCTCTTTTTGTTCACCAAAAGCAAACGTTTAACAGCAAGGATTCAGAGAAAATGAACACCCCTCCCCTGATCGGCCTGGTAATGGGCTCCGACTCCGACTGGCCCGTGCTGCAGGCTGCCGCCCGCATCCTCAAGGAGCACGGCGTGCCCTACGAGGCGCAGGTAGTCTCGGCCCATCGCACCCCGGATCTGCTGTTCGAGTATGCCGCCACCGCCCGCGAGCGCGGCCTGCGCGCCATCATCGCCGGAGCCGGTGGCGCCGCCCACCTGCCGGGTATGGTCGCCGCCAAGACCACATTGCCGGTACTGGGGGTGCCCATCCCCTCCCGCCATCTCAAGGGGATGGACTCCCTGCTCTCCATCGTGCAGATGCCCAAGGGGGTACCGGTCGCCACCTTCGCCATCGGCGAAGCGGGAGCGGCCAACGCCGCTCTGTTCGCCGTCTCCCTGCTCTCGGTCGCACAAGACGACGACGCCCCCCGCTACCGGCAGCAGCTCGACGACTTCCGCACCCGCGAGCGCGACCGGGTGCTGGCCCTCACGCTGGAGGAACCGACATGATCCTGCCACCCGCCACCCTCGGCATGCTGGGGGGCGGCCAGCTTGGCCGCTACTTTGTGATGGCCGCCCACCGCCTCGGCTACAAGGTAGTGGTGCTGGATCCCGATCCGGCCAGCATCGCCGGGGCCGCAGCCGATCACCATATTGTCGCCCCCTATGACGACACCGCAGCCCTGCACGAACTGGCCAGCCGCTGCGAGGCCATCAGCTGCGAGTTCGAAAATGTGCCCGCCGCCACCCTGGCACTGCTCGAAAAACAAAAGCCGGTACGCCCGGGCGCCAGCGCGGTGCGCATCTGTCAGGATCGCCGTGAAGAGAAAGCCTTTCTGCGCGGAGCCAACATCCGGGTCGCACCCTATCTGGCGCTACTGCCGGAAGAGCCTATCCCCGCACAGGCCAGCGAACTCTTGCCCGCCATTCTCAAGACGGCCCGCGAAGGGTACGACGGCAAGGGGCAGTGGCAGGTGAGCGATCTGGATGAGCTGGCGAGCGCGCTGGCAGCCAGTGGCGTGCCCTGCGTGCTGGAACAACGGCTGGCGCTGGAGGGGGAGTTTGCCCTGACCCTGGCCCGCAGTCCGGGCGGCGCCATCAGCGCCCTGCCACTGGTGCAGAACTGGCACAGCGGCGGCATTCTGGACCAGACCCGCTCCCCGGCCAATGTGCCAACGCTGGAGCGCGAGGCCAAAGGGATCGCTGAGCCACTGATTGCCGCCCTCGATTACATGGGGGTGCTGACGGTGGAGTTCTTTCTGGTGGAAGGCAAATTGCTGGTCAACGAGCTGGCGCCCCGCCCCCACAACTCGGGTCACCCCAGCCTCGACAACGCCGCATGCAGCCAGTTCGAGTTGCAGGTGCGGGCCCTGTGCGATATGCCGCTGCCGGAGCAGATCGCCGTGCGGCCCGCCCTGTTAATCAACCTGCTGGGAGATCTCTGGCAGAACGGCACACCCGACTGGGCTGCCCTGCTGGCGCTGCCCGGCCTGCATCTGCACCTCTATGGCAAGGGCGAACCCCGCTCCGGCCGCAAGATGGGCCATATCACGGTAACCGGTGACGACTGGTCAACGGTGGAGGAAAGCTGCCGCAAGGCCCGCCAGCTGCTGGGGCTAGCGCCGCGCTGATCGACCATCGGAAATGCAAAGACCCGGGCATGGCCCGGGTCTCTGTTTTTGCTTGCTGTGGCAGGGAGGCTTATCAGGCCCGCTCCACCGCTACCGGTGCCGGCAGGCGAATGGTGAGGGAGAGCACCAGCGCCACCACCAGCAACACCAGGATCAGGTGGAAGGTCGCCATAAAGCCGCCAAACAGGGAGGCCACGATGGAGCCGATGATGCTGCCCAGACCAAAGCCCAGATAGATGACGCCGTAGTTCTTGGTCAGGTTGTTGAGACCGAAGAAGTCGCTCACCAGCGAGGGGTAGACGGTGATGGTGCCACCAAAGCTGAACGCCACACAGGCGACCGCCACAAAGAACAGGTTGGCATTGAGCGGCACGAACAGCAGCAGCGCCATGCCCGCCAGGGTAATCAGCTGGGCAATGGTGATGACCCGGATGCGGGACATCTTGTCGGAGAGGATACCCAGCACCAGACGGCCGCCCAGGTTGGCCATGGCGATGATGGCGACGGCATTGGCGGCGACTACAGCAGGCAGACCCACCATCTTCTCGCCGATATCCTTGGCCACGCCGATGACGTAGAGGCCGCTCATGCAGGCGGTGAGGAACATCAGCGCCAGCATCCAGTACTGCGGCTTGCGCATCGCCTCGGCCAGAGTGAAGTCACGGCTCTCGCTCTGCTGCACGGAAGCGGCCTGCTTGGGCGCATCCTTCATCAGCATGCCGCCCACCAGCACCATGGACATGGCGATCAGCCCCCACAGCTGGAAGGTGGTCTCAAGGCCGGAGCTGGAGAGCAGCAGCAGGTTGATGTATTTGAAACCGAGACTGCCGAGACCATAGGCCCCGATGGAGCAGGCGGAGATCAGCCCCTTGCGCTCCGGGAACCACTTCACGCAGTTGGAGAGAGTCATCAGGTAGCCGGTACCGTCGGCAAAACCGACCAGAATGCCGGCGCAGAGGTAGAGCATCGCCAGATTGCTGGCATGGGCAGTGAGGAAGAAACCGATGCCGAGCAGCACACCGGCACCCAGGGTCACGTTGCGCACCCCGAATCGCTCCTGCAGCTTGCCCGCCATGGAGGAGGCGACCGCCAGCGAGAGGCTGAGCAGCCCGAAGGCGAAAGCGACCTGACTCACCGGCTCGTCCAGCTTGTCGGAGAGCTGGGCGTTGAACAGGCTCCAGGTGTAGACAGAACCCAGTGCAAACTGGGTGATGATGGTACCGATCAGTGTCAGGTACCGGGTGCGATTCATCTCTTTGGTCATGATGCGTCTCGGTCGATGGCCTTAAGGAAATTGAGGCCACTATAGGCAAGACGCAGCTCGCGCCGATCGATTAAGGCATGAAATGCAGATCGGCGGGAATGAATGACAATCAGAGCCGCATCAGCTGACGGAACGCCTTGATGTTGCTGCGACTGACCGGCACCTCGAACGGCAGATCATGGAGCCGGATGAGGTAGGTGCTGTTAAACCAGGGGACTATTTCGCGGATCTTGTTGATGTTGACGCAGTAGGAGCGGTGGCAGCGAAAGAACCCCTCGGCCGGCAGCCGGCTGACAAACTCGCTGATGGTCATGGTCATCACGTAGCGATCGTCGCGGGTGTAGACATAGGTGAGCTTCTCGTCGGCTTCCGCGTAGTAGATCTGCTCGCAGGGGGTGACGATGATGCGCTCCCCCTTCACCAGATTGACGGTGCGATTGTGGGGGCTGATCCCCTCGCCGCTCGCCTCCCCTGTGGTGGCTGGCTGCGACTTGCCCGCATGCTCGAGCTTTTGCAGCAGATTGATGATGCGGGGCTCGTTGTAGGGCTTGAGGATGTAGTCGAACGCCTCCAGCTCGAACGCCTCCACCGCAAATTCCTTGTAGGCGGTGACGAAGACAATGTGGGGCGGATGGCTCGACTTGTGCAGGTTCTTGGCCAGCAGCAGGCCGTCGATGGAAGGGATCTGGATATCCAGAAACACCACATCCACCTCGTGATCCTGCAGGTATTTGAACGCCTCCAGCCCATCCTCGAAGCTCGCCACTATCTCGATCTGGCTGTGCTGATTCACCAGATAGATCAACTCCTCGCGAGCCAGATACTCGTCTTCCACTATGATCGCTTTCAACATGACATTGCCCCCTGAAGGAGCACAGGAGAAGCAAGCTCCTCACGAATCAAACATTCGTCTTCCACAATGATCGCTTTCAGCATGACAACACCTCTCGCGGCACACACTTATCCTCAACCATGATGGCTCTCAGCATGGCATCGACTCCTGATCCGGCAGATAGAAACTCACCTCGGTACCCGGCTCCAGCCGCTTGAGGTGCAGGCCGTCACCATAGAGCAGCTTGACCCTCTGATGCACGTTCATCAGGCCAATGCTGCGACTCTCCACCCGACCGGCGGCGACCCCGTCGATCACCGCCTGACTGATGCCGTAACCGGTATCGCGCACCGATACCCGGATGCCGCCCGCCAGCTGTTTCACCTCGATGGTGACCCGGCCCGGCGCGCTGCGGGGCTGGATGCCGTGCAGGATGGCGTTTTCCACCAGCGGCTGCAACAGCAGGCTCGGCACCTGAATGTGCACGTCGTCCACCTCGAACACCACCTCTAGCTTGTCGCCGAAGCGGGCCTGCTCGATTGCCACGTAGTCACGCACCTGCTGCAGCTCCTCCTGAATGTCGATAAGCTCATCCCCCTTGTTGAGGTTGTAGCGCAGGTAGTCCGCCAGATTGGCGATGAGCTGGCGCGCCTGCTGGGGCCGGATGCGGATCAGCGACGAGATAGCATTGAGGGCATTGAACAGGAAGTGCGGGTTGATCTTGCTCTGCAGGGCGGTGAACTCCGCCTTGCGGGTCATCTCCTTGAGTTGCTCGATGCGCGACACCTCCATCTGGGTGGAGATGAGCTGGGAGAGGCCCACCGCCATCTCCCGCAGGGAGCTGGTGATGCTGTGGGTGCGGCGGTAGTAGATCTTGAGGGTGCCGCTCACCGAGCCGTTTTCTCGCAGCGGAATAATGATGACCGAGTGGAAATCGGAGAGGTGATACTGGCGCAGATCGTTGTTGATGATGATCTGGTCGAGCAGCACCGCCTGCTGGGTCATGCCGCTGATGGCGTGGTGCTCATCCAGCTCGTAATAGTCCTTGCCCACCCCGACATAAGCCAGCACGTCATGGGTATCTGTGATGGCCACCGCATCGGCGCTGATGTCGCGCCGGATCACATCACACACCTGACTGAGAGAGTGGCGATCGATGTTCTGGAAGAAGGGCAGCGTCTTGTTGGCGATATCGAGCGCCAGCTTGGCCTGCTTGGCGGCAATCAGCTCCTTCTCGTCATCCAGATCCTGCACCAGCTTGATGATAAGGCCGATGCAGAGCGCCCCGGCGATCATCGGATAGGCGATATGGTTGACGATCTCCACCCCGACTTCGTGGGGCTCGGTCAGCAGCCAGATCAGCAGCATGGTGAGCCCTTCGCACAGCATCCCCGCCAGAATGCCGTAGAGCCAGAGCCGCGACTTGCGGCAGCGCAGGTGCAGCCAGGTGGCGAGCAGACCGGCGATGATGCTGGCGATGAGGCACGGGATCGAGGTGTGGCCATCCATGTCGATGAGATAGCGGTGCAGACCGGAGATGACCCCGGCCGGAATGCCGACCCAGGGGCCGAACAGAATGCCGCCCGAGATGATGGCGATGATCCGCACGTTGATCAGCGCCCCCTCTACCGGAATGCCGGTGTAGGTGCTGAACACCGCAAACAGGCAGAAGATGGAGGCTACCAGCACCAGCTCCGCCGGGGTGTGATCCCGCTTCTGGAACAGCCGCTGGAACGGCCGGGTGCGGGTCAGGAAGAAGAGGGTCATCAGCATCAGCGCCGCCCGTTCGAACACCGCCAACAACATCATTTGATTTTCGAGCAACACCCGCACCTCTCCCGCATGTAAAACAACAAGGCTGCGCATTGTGCCACTCCAGGTCGGTCTAAGCTTTTTCTAATGCTCGCCGATAGAGAAATTGACTCCATTCGGGGCCACCACACAGGAGATACACATCATGAAAAAGAACTTCCTGCTGCTTGCACTCCCCACCCTGCTGATTGCCAACCAGGTCGAGGCACAAACACTGAGCCAGACAGTGACCTGGCAAGCAACAGCCAGCAAAGACAGCCAATCCTCCGTCAGCTTGCTGCATCCGGGGCAACAAGCCATTTCCACAACAAACCCGGCGGCTCAAGTATTGGCAGCCAAGCTAACCTCTCCCGATAGCGGGTTAACGTTTAAAGCTCGCACCTTGTCGACGGCAAGTGATACCCCCACTGTGATGCTTAATGGCAAAAAGCTCACTACAAAGTACCAGTCAGTCCCAGCAACGGAACAATATTATCTTTCATATCAACAAACTGCCCAGTCTGCTGGGCAGCTAACCGAAAGTGGGTATGAGCTAGTAGCCTACTGGTAATCGCCTAAGACCGCAGTGAGAGGGGTTACTCCCCTCTCGTTTTGTGTGCTTTATTCCAATAATCGACCCCAGCCTTTACCTGTTGATACATATTTCGGACCTGTCTCAATGCTGCGGGCATGCAAACCGACAGACGAGGTGACTGCTCCCATTCGTTACAGCAGGCAACCAATTCATCCGCTCCCAGAATCCTGGCCCCCCCTTTCAAACGATGCAGCTGGGCCAAGAACTTCTGGCTATGACCTTGCATACAGGCTTCAGCAAGATGCTGCATGTCTTGTTCAGATGCAGTGACAAACTCATTAATCAATACGCTCATCAGCTCACTGTTCCCTACCGTAAGCTTGCTCAATTTATGCATGAATCGAGTAGCCATATCTTCAGGAGCCAGCAATATTTTCCCTGGGTGGTGGGTAGCCAAGCATGCCTTGAGGTCATCGAGACTCACGGGCTTGAACAAACAATCGTCCATCCCAGCCTCCATGGCCCTCTGCACTTGATCTTGGCGAGCATCTGCAGTCAAACCAATCACTACGGTACGCACGGCTTCATTATCTCGCTCCTGCTGGCGCAGCAAAGTGGTAAATTCCAAACCATCAATATCAGGCATATTGAAGTCGCTAATGATGATATCAACAGGCTCCTGTGACAACAGTTGCAGAGCGGATTTACCTGAGCTGGCCGTCAGCACCTCATGACCTAAAAATGTCAGTTGCTGGCTGACCAGCAAGAGATTTGTCGGGTGATCGTCAATAACAAGAATACGGTATCCCGCATTGTCATATGACGGAGTAAACCTCTCTTCTGAGCCACACTCTCGGACAGCCAAGGTTTCCGCAAGAGGCAAACGAAGCGACACGATTACCTTTGTCCCCAGTCCCAGCTCACTGTTTATTTCCAGATCACCTCCCATCATCTGACACAGAGTCCGGCTGATCATCAGTCCCAACCCGGTGCCAGATTTTTGTATATCGGCAGGTTGCGTAGCCTGACTAAAGGGCAAAAACAGATACTCCAAATCTTCCTTACTGATCCCGATCCCGGTATCAGCGACACTTACGGTGATGTCACACCATTCTCCATCTGGCCGTAAATCAACCGCCAGTTCGACACCGCCTTGGCGGGTAAATTTAATGGCATTACTCACTAAGTTGGAAAGCACCTGCTTATACCTAATAGGGTCAACCATGACGGCCACATCATGCTGGTCGTATAATTTCAAGGTCAGTCCCTTCTGACGTGCTACGACAGAAAAAACATTGATTACAGACTGGTTAAGCACATTGATTTGTTGCGGTGATGGAGACAGCTCCAGTTTGCCTGATTCAATTTTTGAAAGGTCCAGTATGTCACCTATCAACCCTAGTAAATCATGCGACGCTTGATAGGCGACTCGAATTGCATCACGGTCCTCCGTATTCAAGCCATCCTTTCTTAATGTCAACTCAAGCAAACCAATGATGGCATTCATCGGCGTTCTGATCTCATGGCTCATTGTGGCTAAAAAGGTTGACTTGGCACGACTGGCCGCCTGAGCATCACGGCTTGCATTATCTAGTCTCTCGATCAAAGAGACTCGTTCACTGATGTCTATCCAGCCACCGACAACACCATCGACCTCTTCTGAAAGGCCACGAAAAACCTGTATCCAGTGATATATATTTAAAACTCGATCGGTCAGCAGCAATACATGATCGCCATCTCTGGGCTCTGCATCCTGAAGAGTCCCTCGATAAACATCGCCAAGGACTGACATATATGGCCAGCGTCGCTCACATTCTTCTATTGTCAAGCCGATTAAGTCTCTTTTTTCAACATCAAAAAATGCCGCATAACTGCTATTACAGAGTATCAAGCGACCTGTTACATCCCTAGCATAAATAGGATGGGGAGTACTATCCACCAACTCTTCAATAAAGTTAAGCTGTGCATTCAGCTCTATTTCCGCTTTTTTTCTCAGCTTGACTTGCCGGCGCAAATAGAGTATCCAAAAAAAGGCTAATACCAGCGTCAGCAGTGCTGCAAAAATATACTTAGCATAAATAACTATAAACTCATAAAAAGACATTTCATCATGTTTTGCACTGACTCGCCAGCGAGATGCCAATATATCCAGCTCATCAGGTGGGATGGAGGCCAATACTTTATTGATGATGCCAATCAGGTTTGACTGATCTTGGTTGACAGCAAAGGATGCTCTTATTGGCATCGAATCAAAAAGCTCACCAGCAATGATCAAGCTATCTGAATATTCTGAGTTAATCAGATACTTGGCTGCTCGCAGTGGCACCAGTGCCATATCACATCGTTCAGAGAAGACACATTCCACCGCGTCAGTAAGTTTTTTCACCCATACTGGCTTATTGACTGATAGCTGGCCCCCATAAGGATATTCCAATCGAGCACCCTCAATCTGCGCAATACGGCCACGTTCTAATATCTCGCTGGCAGATGGTCGCTGTGGATTTTTCTTAACGACCATCACAATGGGATCAAGCATAAACGCACGGCTAAACAGCAGCGTGTCTTCACGAGCTTTCGTCGGGGTAATGACGATGGCATCAACCTCTCTGCGCCCCAGTCTTTCTAGCTGTTCAAGAGAAGAGCCGATAGGTACGGGAGTGACCTGAATGCCGAGCTTGGCACCAATCACCTGTAATACATCCAGAGAGATGCCATGCAGGTTACCTCTGACATCGATAAAGCTCAGTGGCGGTGCCCCTTTATTTACCGCAATTCTAAGCTCCCCTTTGCTATTGATCCATTGCCATTCCTCTTCCGTCAGCATGGCAGGCTTTGATTCGATAGATAGGCCCCCACCACTCCATCTTTTCAAAATAGAGTCATGATGGAACGTGGTGACGACACGGAGAGCAATATTCACTATATCTCTTAGGAGATCATCATCAGACTTGAGTCCAAATGCAAAACCATTGGTCTGCGCAAAAAGTGGTCTAACCAGATGCACACTGTCCTGATAAAGCTTATTGACAATAAAGTTACCTGATATCATGTCAATCAATACGGCATCAGCCTCACCATAGGCAACCGCAGCTACCGCACTGTATTTTGAGGCATGTATATCTATCTTCACACCAGGTAATATTTTTATTATTTCGGCCATAGGCAAATAACCTTCTGCCACCGTAATATTTTTTATCTTTTTATTATTTACACTGATGTTTTTATAGAGAGCCGGCTGATCTTCAAGATAGACATCCGTTAATAACAATCCATTATTTATCTCATACCCATTGGCAGAGCTGATCATGTCAGCCTCACCCATCTTGACAGCCATGATCGCTGCATCACGTGAAGGGTATTTTTTGGCAAAAATATCTATATCAAGAATTTTCGACAGCAATCCAAGTACATCGGCCGTTGCACCCTCATAGTTTTCTGAGCGAATGGTAATATCCAAGGGGGGGTTATCAGGCAATGGCACAGCCAATACCAATTGCTCTTTTTTACGCAACCATATTAGTTGTTCAGCATTAAATGCCGGCAAGGTGTTTTTATAGTTATACGATTTCTCACGAGAATGAATTTTAATATATTCGTCTTTCGATGATGCAAAGCTAAAAAAAGGTATCACCAGCATAATAGCAAGATATTTAATGAAGCTGTTCATTTTCATTGGCGTCCACTCAAAAAAGACTTTTGCTCTTTGCTAGTTCTATTAGCTCCACAATATTGGAAACATTTAACTTTGCCATCAGTCGTGCTTTATAAGTGCTGATGGTTTTTTCACTAAGCAACATATCTATAGCAATTTCCTTATTTGCCTTGCCAAGGCAGAGGTTGCGCAACACTGTCATTTCTCGACTTGATAGGGTGCTGAAAATATTATCTCCATCAATTAGCTCTGCATATTTCCCATGATGCATAACTTTTTTTGGAAAAGCTTTTTTCTGACTCTGGCATTTCAATATAGCCTTTTTAAGCATCATAATATCATCTAATTTTGAGACAAAACCATCTGCTCCGGCTTGCAAACACCTTAACATATTATGTTGACTATCGAGCGCGGAGAAAACAATGATAATAGCAGGCGATCCCTCCATTCTAATTCTTTTAATCACTTCTATACCATCCAAACTTGGAATTCCGATATCAATGATAGTAATATCCGGATTGATTTTTTTAAAAACTGACAGGGCATCAACACCATTATCAACCTCACCCGCAACTATATAATTTTCTTGTTGCAACAATATGCGAATGGCAACTCTTATTGCTGGATGATCATCCACAACCAATACTTTTCTCATGCTCCCTCCAGGACGGCTCCAACTGAAAACCAAAATAATGCTATCTATTCTTAGCTTTACTTGAGTTCCTAAGGCGTATCAAGCCATAGCCAAGCTTTCTAATAGCTTAATGAACGCCTCATCAATCATGAATCTTATCTGGCATTTACTGCTGGAGCTAATACATGAATGTCTGATGCATCATGATTATAGCTGAATGTGGCCATCGCTAACGGAGAGAAAGATCTACTTGTAAATCATTGATAATTAATGCCTTTATAAGATTCCCTACATAACTATACGTTAAGGAATGGTAAAGCAAAGGTACTTTCGATTACCACTTAACACATTGTTATGTCTAGCAATAACTATTTCGTAATAGATTGTTTCAAGCATCCCTGCCAAAACATCGATGCAACAACAGTCGCCGAAATAACCAACAAAAAAACAACAAACCCCGTTGTTGTTTTTTAAATGCACCTTAGGAATTGTCCTACATGCTTTTTGGTCGCATCTCGAAACATGGCCGATTAATATTTTTCCATCTTGGCAAACAGGCATGTCGCGGTGAGATTCCGATAATAAGTGCATTGCATACCAGCCAAGACCACGAGAACGCATATTCAATCACCAGAATATAAAAACAACCGAGGATTTATAATGAAAAAGACTCTGATCGCCATCGTTCTAGCTGGCTTTGCGTCAACTGCTGCCCATGCTGCAGTTGAAGCACCTCCTTCCATTGCAACCTGGAAAGCCACAGCCAAGAAAGATACCAGTAGCGACCTGGTCGTCACTCCGCTGGGCAGCCTCGCATTCCAATATGCCGAAGGCATCAAGGGCTTTAACACCGTCGATGGCCTGTTCGACGTTAGCGTTCAGGGTAATGCCGGCGAGGTGGGCGCTGAGCTGACCGAATTTACCCTCAAGGCCAAGAAGTTGAGCGGTACCCTGAACCACCTGAGCGGCGGTTCAACTGTCGATGTGGGTGTGTTCTGGATGGGCCAGCCGGTCGCTTCCACAGGCTACACCACCCTGATTGACACCGCAGCCGGCATCAATGGTGGCAACCTGGCACCAGTTGCACAGGGCGCCAATACCGCTGGTGAGCGCACCAGTGCTCAGGCCGCCTTCAGCTTCAATATCGACAGCGCCACCGTCAATGGGACAAACGCTCCATTCACCACCCTGCCTGACGGTATCTGGTCTGGTGAGGTCAGCGTTGAGTTTGTCGCCAGCTGGGCCTAAACACGCCACCCGACTCCAACTGGGGGGCCAATCTGGTCCCCCTTTTTTAATTACGGAACACCATCATGCGATTCACGATCTTTCTGCTGGCAGGCCTGTTTTATCTGCCGGTGGTCAATGCGATCAACGTAGGGTCGGTCACGACCTTTATCGATAGCAATGAAACCGAAGTGGCCAAAGAGATTGAAAACAACAGTGACCAGGCTCGACTGGTAACGGTGAATATCTCGCGTATCTCATCCCCTGAAGAAGGAGGGGTAGACATTCCGATGGAGGTAGAGGGTGAATTGCTGCTCTCACCGGCACGCATGATGTTGCCCGCCAAGGGGAAGAACAACGTGCGTTTCTTCTATAAAGGTCCCGCTGATGACCAGGAGCGTTACTACCGCATCACCTGGCGCGATACGGCGCTCTCCATGGATGAGCAGCGCAACGAGAGTCGTCAGGCGATGGCCACTACCTCTGCCCAGATCGGCACCATTCTGGTGGTGACCCCACGCAAGGTACGCTTTGACTATCTCTTGAGCCATGGCGAGCTCACCAACCGGGGCAATGCCTCTTATCGGGTGGTGGCCTATGGTGTTTGCCGCGACCAACCGGGCAAGCAGTGCAAAGAGACCTATTACGACTTGCCGGGCAAACAGCGCGTCTTCAAACGGGTTGATACCAATCACGAGAAGAGTCACGTCGGTCTCTGGCTCGGCAAAGACTTTGCCACCGTCAAGTAACCTTGCAGCGACCAGCTCAAGCAGCAGACTAATCACTACTTTGGATAAATGATGCGCCCCTGGATTCAACAATATGCCGTCAGTGTTGCCGCTCTATTGCTTGCCACCAGCGCAGCCGCAGAATCGATCGCACCGTTGCGCCTTGCCAATGTCATCATTCCAGCCAGTTTTGCCAGTGCACTGCGCGATGGTTTGTCAGTCCCTGTGCTACTGCACTATCGGGATGAACTGAGCGGGAAAGAAACCCTCACCTCAGATCCGATTGGCAGTGCCACTCTGGTGCTCAGAGAACAGCAGTTGCAACTGCTGAATATCGACTTCGGTGCCAGCCAGCAACAGACGCAGCTCAACGAGGCGCTGGTCTCGACCCTCTCTGCCGATAGCGAACAACGCACCTTTGATGAGCAAGGTCATCTGGAGGTCAATTCCGATGCCAGCATGAAGCTGGATTTGCTCACCATGCAGTTGAATATAGAGGTTTCTCGCGATGCCTTTGGGATGGCCGCTACCCAAGATTCAAGCACCAGCCTGACACCCAGTGTAGAGGCGCTGACCAGCGTGCATCGTTACAACTTGGGCTACTCCTTCAACAACACGGATTACGGCTATCTCGACTCCAACTTTGTCCAGCTTGGCAGTACCTTCGGCTACGGGGCGCATCACATGACGCTGGATGGTTCTCTCTTCAACCTGGGCGAGCCACAGCAAAGCGGCACACTTTACAGTGCCATGTACGAGCGGGATCTGGATGATCGTCGTCTGGCCGCTGGCATGGTATCGACCTGGGATTTGCAAACATTGGGCATGGTCACAGCCCTGAACAGCAGACGTATCTATGGTGCTTCTTATGGCAACCAGGCCCAGTCTCGCCAGCAGAACGCCAACCAATCCACGACCCCGGTGCAGGTCTTTATGCCCGCCAACGGCGAAGCGCGCATCTATCGGGATGGCCGTCTGATTGGGCTGCAGAACCTCAATATCGGCAACCAGAGTATTGATACCACTTCCTTCCCTGGTGGTGTCTATAACGTCACCGTTGAAGTCTATGTTGATGGACGTTTGACCGACACCAGCACCCAGCGCGTCACCAAATTGGGAGGGGGCAACCAGTTCGTCGGCCGTTGGGGCTGGCAGTGGTGGGGGGGCTGGATGGAATCAACCTCAGATGAGCAGGGTGACTCTCCCTTGTTGGGCGTATCTTTCTCTCGCACCCTGGATGCCCTCACCTATTCCGGTACCAGCTATGCCTTCAACCAGGCCGTTGTTGCTGAAAGCGGGATACAGTGGCAGGCCCATGAACGCATCAACCTGGGCGCCCAGGCCATGGCCTCTTCTGATAGCGCCTGGCGAGCAGGTAGCAACATCAGCGTACAACCGATCGACAATGTGTCACTCTGGGCTTCACAAGAGAAGCTGAGCAGCGGCTCACGCCTTAACCTCAGCGAAAGCCACCTCTACTCATCAGGACTCAGTTTGAGCCTTGGCGGCTGGCTGAATGGCCTGGGCCAACTCTCGTTCAGCACTACCCATGACAAAGAGATAGGCAGCACACGCAACTATCTGGACTACTACCAGCACCTCTATTCCGGTCGCTATGGCAACCTGTCGATGCGCGCCAGCGTGCAGAGCGGCAATGATGACCGCATCGGTAGCAACAGCAACAAGAGCATCACGCTCGATTACAGCTTGCCGCTGGGCCAGCTGTTCAGCATGGGCATGAGCAGCAACGAACAGGGCCAGAGCATTGCCAACCTCAACTACCAACAGCGGTTGGAGGGGGTTGTCAACCTGGCTTCTCTCAACGTCCAAAAGGTCTTGAACGGTGATGAACGAGGTTCACCCGCCCTCTCGGGTACCTTGGGCTTCGAGCATCAAGTCATTAGCGGCACCTCCAGTCTGTCGCGCAGCAGTCAGGGTGATCTTAACGGCAACCTGATCGCACGGGGCTCGATCGCCACTGCGGGTGAACACCTGGCAGCATCAGGCAGGAACGAGGCCAACGCTGGCGTGCTTATCGATACCGGGTTATCTGGTGGTGGACAAATGCTGGCCAAGGTCAATGGCCAGGACTATCCCCTGCAAGGTGAGAAAACCTTCCTGGCCCTGCAACCCTATCAGGAATATGAAATCGAGCTGCTCAACAGCAAAACCAGCATGGACAGCTATGAAATAAACACCGGTAAACAACGTTACACCCTGTTTCCCGGCAACGTGGCCACCCTGGATGCGCGCAACAATATCAAAGAGATGGTCACAGTGTTTGGCATCATCAAGGCAGAGGATGGCAGCCTGCTGACCAATGCCAGGTTGGATAATCACATCGGCAGCACGGTCACCAATGAAGCAGGGGAGTTCTCTCTGGATGTGGATAAAGCCAACCCCATGTTGATGTTCCGCCGCGGCAGTGATTTTTGTGAGGCGGAGTTGGATCTTGAAGAGCAGACTGGCGCCGCCTGGATAGGGGTCATTACCTGCCAGGGGCTGCCGACATATGCGATGGTGACAAGGAATTAACCGTGAAGGCCTCTCTTTGCTCGACGCAATGGTTGTACGCTGCGCTGACTGCACCGGATATTGGGTCATTGTGATTAAGCACGACGCCATCATTTCCTGTTAATTGAAAACGAAACCGAGGACAGCTGGCTTGTGAGACCGATAAAGGTGGTACAAGCAGCACCTTATCAAGGAAGGATGTATCACTCCGGGTAATGTTGATGACAATCAAAGCTCCGGTCACTCATCGAATGATCGACAGATGGTGAATAGCAAAATGCCCCAGGCCATGATGAAGGTCACCAGAACTTATTATTGGAAGAGATAGATATGTATCGTACTTTCTTGTGTTTGATCTCGCTGGTTTGGGGGCTCCCCGTCACAGCCATTGATATAGGTGCCATGACAGCAATCATGGAACCATCAAGTGATTTGATAGCGCGGACCATTATTAATAATGACCGTTTACCCAAGGTGTATGAAGTCAAAGCACAGAAGATAAGCGACCCCACAGCCAAAGGCTACCCATTGGCCATGTTGCCCGGTGAGCTGCTGTACACCCCCAAACGCTTTGTACTGCACGAAGGGCAGAGGCAAAATGTCAAACTCTATTACAAGGGAGCCAAGGATGATCAGGAGCGCTACTATCGCGTCTTTTTTGTCGAATCACCCGCAGCCCAGCTTGAAAAAAAACCACCCGTCGATCGCAAAGGTACACTGGAGCTGAACATTGAGGTGCAATCCATTCTGGTGGTGCGACCCCGTCAGGAGAAATTCAATTACGAGCTCGATGAAAGCGAAGGGACGATTCGCAACACAGGCAACACCTTCTTTGAGTTTATTGTCAAACAAGGCTGTGATGAACCAGACAGCACGGCAGATACCAAATATCTGCTACCGGGGGAGACTTGGTATAACACCAAGATTTCACAATCCGGCAATCAGAAGCTGATCGTGTATGACCGCCGTTTTATGACCATAGGTCAAGCATGCTCACCAGCTTAACGCATAAGCGTATCCGCTTCTCTTCGTGATGATGCATCCCTAAACGTCGCGGACTGAAAACAGTATTCAAGACACGACTGGGTTGACATATTTTGAACATATCAGGATAACTCATGACACATCTTTCCAAAATATTGCTGCTACTGCTAGGTAGTTACCAGGTGATGGCCAACACCCCGGTCCGTTATATCGACAAAGAATCGAATCTGGTCATCGTAAGCGTAGAGGGGCACCCCGATTTGCTCATTCGTACGCCTAAACCTACTGATGTTAACATCTATAACCTGGACAAGACCAATGGAGTGTTGGCTTTTAGTAACGATGATAATTTTTTACCACGAGTCTTACCTGATGGTTACAAACTGGATGTATGGGAGGATGGCCCCATTTCCTTCCCGTATGCAAGTTTGCTGTGTAGCAATAATAATGGTGGCAATTTTAGGCAGGGGTGCAGCGGTTTCAGTCCACGAGCGAGGCCTGCTCAGATAGACGCCAAAGGCTTTTATGGCTTCAGCGACTATGGGCACAGTTCCTATGGTTTGAGCAGCAGATTATCGCAAAATACACTCTGGTATCTGCGCGATGCGCCGGTAGGCACATCGATAGTGCGTGACCTCCACTATTGTATCTACCAAGATACAAACAATTCCAATCGTTGCACCGCCCAAACCCAGCCACACGACTGGCGCGTGCGTAAATTAACCACCAATAAGGCCGGGCACATCAAGTTTGTCAGCAAAGATATCAATGAAGAGATTGTGATAGATAGCAATGGCAACCCTACTCCTGCCCCCGGTGGGAGCGGCGCCTGTATTGCTGACAGGGTGGGCGATAGCGATGGGCTCACATGCACCATTGCCTCATACAACCTAAGCTGGGTACCGGCTCCGTATCCCCCTTATTCACCCTTAGATGAATATTTCTTTTCTATGGTTCTCAAGCAAAGACTATCTGGTAGCAATGAATTAATCGCCTTCAAGTTTGGCCCACAAATTAACTGGGCGCCTATTTATCCTGGGAATACAACTATAGTGAACTCAGCAAGGATTAGAAGCCGGAGCGGAACAGAACAGATTAAAGTATTTTTCAATAATGCACTTCTCAAGAGAATGTACAAGCAAAATAAAATACATTTCGATGACATTGCGGAACTGTATGCCACATATTCAACCGGTTACCTGTTTGGTCTATCCATACCTTTTAGGGGAGGGTTTGAGTTTATACCGCGAGCACAGACAGTGAGCATCAAGTCGGCCGATGGTAACCCATCGCCTTATCAGACCGGTGAGGTGGGCAAGGACAATCTGGTGTTTAACTACGAGCTGTCGGAAACCGGTTATACCAATGCGGCCCGACTGGAGGTCAAAGTCACGCAAGATGTCGGTATTCCCCATCAGGGTCGGTGTACCTTCTACCCGGACGGACAAATCGAATCCTCCCGGGCAGTGCCTGTGCCTACCAGCATCATCTTCAGCTCTGCTGGTAACCAGCCGGTATCCACGCCCATAGAGTGTAATGGTCCTCCCATAGACCTGAGGTCCAGAAAGATTATTGAATCACGACCAGCACAAGAATGGGATGAGGGGGGTATAGGTTATACCCGCTTCTATGACCTGGGCCTGCAATTTTCACTCACTGACAATATGACCAGAAAAACAGTGAGCGGTGATGACTGGGAAGGGCTCGTTCATCAGAGTGGAAAAATCATTCTTACCGGTCTCTGGAATTGATGCTGCCAATATATTAACCAAATTAATACCTGGCTTTGCCAGGCTGAGATAACACAACAATTAAGGCAGATGCCATGATGAAATCATGGCATCTGCCTTAGTATAACATTACTACACATTCTTGTTCTGTATATTTATAAAACCACAGTTATAAATATCTCAAAACTGCGCACCACTCTAAATAAAAGGCAACTATACTATGCTTTTTATGCGTTTAAAAACTCATTTAAAAGTCATCAACATGACAACAACTTAATTGAATAGGCGAGAGTGGTAACATCGGCATAAAAACGCCCAATAGGGAGGGTAGCCTATGCAATAGGCTGAGACTGATTCAGTATAAAATGACGAAAACAATCGCAATATGGCTTTCAATTCATTATAGATTTTATTGTTTTTGCAACAGTAGTCCTTCCTTAAATAGCTGGCGGGCATGTTCAGCATCGATATGTTCAAACAATGCTGGATCAGGACAATGAAGAACCTGAGTACGTAACCGATGAATATCTTGCCCCGCAAAGGCGGGTTTATTTGTAAGAAATAATGCGTAAACATTTTGATAGACAGACGCACGATTTTTCTTTGCCAATTCAGATGCTGTATGCCACAAAGTATTACCCGCAGTATCGATCAGGCATTTCCCACCTTTGGAAAAAACCCGAACCGGCAATTTCAATGGCAACTCAGGGAGACGCTTGCACGACTGTGCCGGCACCTGACCCTTGATTAGTGGCCGTCCTGGCGATGACCAATAGATAGTTTGTTGCGAACTTAATAACTGACAGGATACTGGAATACGCAGGGTAAACAAATCTTCGATTATACCGCCTTGTAATGGCACCAATTTATCATCACCCCGTAAAAATAGCTCTCCCTGGACGCTGGGTGTGATTAGCATCATGCGCAAGAATCCATCCCGATAGCTTTGGAACTGAAATGACTCTGCAGCCCATGACCATTGGAAAATACATAACAACCCTATCACCCGAGCAATCATCTAATACCCCTTTTTCATAAGGGGCATATTTCATTGCACTCAGTTGAACAATAAAAGAACTCGCCACACAAAAAGGAAAGTTCTTACATGAATAGGTATGGCAAGATCTCTGCACAGATTTTTCTTCCTATCAACAGAACTGACCAGCCACCCAGCCGGAGGACCAGGCCCACTGGAAGTTGTAACCACCGAGCCAGCCGGTCACGTCCACCACTTCGCCGATGAAGTAGAGGCCCGGTACCTTGCGCGCCTCCATGGTCTTGGAGGAGAGCTCGTTGGTATCGACGCCACCCAGGGTCACTTCTGCGGTGCGATACCCCTCGGTGCCGTTGGGCAGGATCTGCCAGTCACCCAGCAAATTGGCCACCGCTTCCAGCTCCCGCTCGTTGTACTGGCGCATCGGCTTGCTGACCAGCTGGCCCAGCTCCACCAGCTTGTCGACGAAGCGCTTGGGCAGCTCGCGCCCCAGCACGGTTTTCAGCTCCTGCGCCGGGTGAGCCTGCGCCCACTCGCGCAGGGCAGCCGGAATATCCAGCTCCGGCAGCAGGTTGATGTGGATCTTCTCACCCGCATGCCAGTAGGAGGAGATCTGCAGGATGACGGGGCCGGAGAGGCCGCGATGGGTGAACAGCATCGCCTCCTTGAAGCGAGTGCCATCCTCGGCGGTCACCGCCACCGGCAGGCTGATGCCCGCCAGATCGGCGAACGCCTCTTTCTCCGCCTGATGGAGGGTGAAGGGCACCAGACCGGCGCGGGTCGGCAGCACCTTGAGACCGAACTGCTCCGCCAGCTTGAAGCCATAAGGGGTCGCCCCCAGCTTGGGCATGGAGAGACCGCCGGTCGCCACCACCAGCGAGTGACAGCCGATCTCACCCTTGCTGGTCGTCAACACAAAGCCCTCGTCCTGTTTGCTGACGGTGAGAATTTCGGTCTGGAACTGCAGGGTCACCCCGGCCCAGTCACACTCGGTGAGCAGCACATCGACGATATCCTTGGCACTCTCGAGACAGAACAGCTGCCCCAAGGTGCGCTCGTGATAGTTGACCCCGTGGCGGTCCACCAGATCGATAAAGTCCTGCTGGGTGTAGCGGGCCAGCGCCGACTTGCTGAAGTGGGGATTCTCCGACAGGTAGGCGTGAGCGCCAGCCTGATGGTTGGTGAAGTTGCAGCGGCCACCGCCACTGATGAGGATCTTGCGGCCCGGCTTCTTGGCGTTGTCGAGCACCAGCACGGAGCGGCCACGGTAGCCCGCCTGCGCCGCACACATCAATCCGGCCGCACCGGCCCCGATCACCACCACATCGACCTGCTTCATCATCACTCACTTATCAAAATAGAAACGGCACCTGGCCAGAACCGAGATTGCCTCTGGCGGAACACAACCATAGTGGCTGCCCACCAGAATAAACAACGGCCCTTAAAAGGGCCGTTATTGTACTGGCTGAACACTAAGTGTCCACGACTATCAGGCGTTGCTGTCCATGATGCTGGCCGGGGCGCCCTTGGCCAGTTCGGCCAGCTCCTTATCGATGAAGTAGAGGCCTTTGCCATCTTCACCCACCAGACCCAGACGGTCGACGATGCTCTTGAACAGCTTCTCTTCTTCATGCTGCTCGGCCACATACCACTGCAGGAAATTGAAGGTGGAGTAGTCCTGGGTAGTGAAGGCTACGTGGGCCAGACCATTGATGCACTTGGTGATGTGATACTCGTGCTCCAGAGTGGTACGGAACACGTCGCCCAGCGACTTGAACTCGTGGGGAGGGGCATCGATGGCACCCAGCTTGGGCATGGCGCCGGTCTCGCTCACATAGGTGAACAGACGCTCCATGTGCTGGCGCTCCTCGACGGCGTGCTGGCGCAGGAAGGTCGCCGCCCCTTCAAAGCCCTTGTCTTCGCACCAGGCGCTCATCTGCAGATAGAGATTGGAGGAGTAGAACTCCAGGTTAATCTGCTCGTTCAACTTCTCGATCATGGCTTGGGCCAGCATCTTGTTTCTCCTCAGTGATTTGGTATCGATTGTCGCCACACTCCCGCCGCGAATCAACCCGCCAACGAGAGGGAGATCCCGTTTCTTTCAGCTCAGGGGGTCAGCTCGCCAAGGGAGGCGACATCCACCGGCGCAGCATAATCGACGCCCGGCAGCTCGAAGCCGTTGAGTTGCATGAAGTCCTGCCGCAGCCCGGCAAAGTCCCCCAGCCCGTGGAAATTGTCCGGCGTCACCTTGGGCCAGAGCGCCGAAACGGCGGCCTGAATGGCCGGGTCGAGCTCGTGGTCATCCATCCGGATCAGCCGGTTGCCATCGGCCACCACCCCATTGGGCCCGTACATCTTGGCGGCAAACAGTCGCTGCATCTGCTCGATGCAGCCCTCATGGACGCCGCGCTCCTTCATCACCCCCATCAGCAGGCCCAGATAGACCGGCAACACAGGAATATAGGCGCTCGCTTTGGTCACCAGCGCCTTGCAGACCGACACCCAGGCGTGACCGCCAATCTCGGCCAGCTGCAGGTTGATGGTCTCGGCGGTGGCGTGCAGATGCTCCTTGGCATAACCGATGGTGCCATCCCGATAGAGGGGATAGGTGGATTCGGGGCCAATGTAGGAGTAGGCCACGGTTTGCGCGCCGGGAGCGAGACAACCGGCCTGCTGCAACGCCTGCATCCAGAGCTGCCAATCCTCGCCCCCCATCACGGTGACGGTATCGCGGATCTCCTCCGGCGTGGCGGGCGCCAGCGACTGCTGCACCAGAGCATCGCGCTCCAGATCCAGCCCCCAACCGCTGAATGGCTGGCCGGTGGTCTTGAGCACAGAGCGCACTTGCGTACCGTCGGGCAGCACCCGGATGCCGCTCGCCAGCGAGTAGATCACCAGATCCACCTGCCCCAGCTGCTGGCGGATGGTGTCGATGGCCTGCTGGCGCATGGCATCGGAGAAGGCATCACCGATCAGGTTGATGGCGATACGCCCCTCCTGTTCCGCCTCCTTGCGAAACCAGATGTTGTTGTACCAACCGGCGCTACCCAATCCTTTGTCGGAAGGGCCACGCTCGAAGGAGATGCCGATGGTGTCGGCACCAGCCCCGAAGGCGAGCGCAATGCGCGACGCCAGCCCAAACCCGGAGGAGGCACCCAGCACCAGCACCCGCTTGGGGCCGTTGAACGGGCCCGCAGCCTTGATGCGTTCGATCTGCTGCTGCACGGCGGCGCGACAGCCGATGGGGTGACAGTTGCGGGCAACACAACCTTGAATCTGGGGATGAATGATCATGGGAAGGCCTCCAAAGAAACTGGCTACAGCATAACCAAATCAAAAGAGATTAACTTGATGCCGGATCGCTATCAGTCAGAAAAGCCGCGGGAATTGAGGCAGAAAAACAAAAGGGAGCACGTGGCTCCCCAAAGCGGTATTCAGATGCTTTTTGTTGTTTTGTGTTCATTGCGAAGCACGGGCCCATCCTATGCCTCTCCCCCCTGATCGGCAAGCTGAGGGGTGTGACCGGCATCAAACTCTTGTTTAATTTATAGGCAAATAGTGGTTAATAACGGAGTGGCTGACCCTGTGTCACACGTCATTAAACTCATTTAAATCCCAAAACTGTGCCTGAGGCACCATTTTAGTTTCAGCAGAGATTGGTATAGTGGGCTGAAGGATCGGTAAGGAGAACCCCCATGAGTGGAACAACCTATTACAAGCATATTCTGGCCGCGATCGACCTCTCTGAAGATAACCGCAAGGTGATCGACAAGGCGGTGGACAGAGCCCGCTCCAACGGCGCCAAGCTGTCGGTTATCCATGTCGATGTGGACCTCAAGGATCTCTACACCGAGATGATCGATATCGATATCGACAACGTGCAGGATCAGGTGATCGCCGAAGCGAAAGAGAAGCTGGAGGCATTTCTGGCCTCGGTGGACTATCCCATCGAGAAGAAGCTGGTGATCTGCGGCGATCTGAGCGAGCGGGTCAATCAGGCGGTCAAGGAGTACGAGATCGACCTGCTGGTGTGCGGCCATCGCCAGAGCTTCTGGAGCCTGCTCACCTCGAGCGCCCGTCAGCTGATGAATACGGTGCCCTGCGATCTGCTGGTCGTCCCCTTGCAGAAGTAATGAAACCGGCGTAGTTTGATTTGCTATGAATATGACCGCATTCAATCACAACTACTGGTGGTGCTGCTCCTAAACAGGCGGCACCGCGTTTCTATTCAAGATTTCCCAAAGAAAACACCGTGACCGCCGAGAGGCGGTCAACTGTTTTTATCCCTTTGTCGCCTCCCGGCTCACCCAACTGGAGAGAGTGACATGCACAACCCCGTAATCCTTACTGGCGATCGTCCCACCGGCAAACTGCACATCGGCCACTATGTCGGTTCCCTGCGCCAGCGCGTCGAAGCCCAGCACCACTACCGTCAATTCGTGATGATCGCCGACTTGCAGGCGCTGACCGACAACGGCCACAACCCGGCCAAGGTGACCGACAACGTGCTGGAGGTGATGGCCGACTATCTGGCGGTCGGCCTCGACCCGGCCAAGACTACCTTCTGCCTGCAGAGCGCCCTGCCCGCCCTCAGCGAGCTCACCTGCTACTACCTCAATCTGGTCAGCGTCGCCCGGCTGGAGCGCAATCCCACCGTCAAGGCGGAGATCCAGCAAAAAGGGTTTGAACGAACGCTGCCGGCCGGTTTTCTGGTCTATCCGGTCAGTCAGGCCGCCGACATCACCGCCTTTCGCGCCAGCCATGTGCCTGTGGGTGAAGATCAGCTGCCGATGCTGGAGCAGACCAACGAGATCGTCCGCCGCTTCAACTCTCTGGTAGGCAAAGAGGTGCTGACCGAATGCCAACCGATCCTGAGTGACACCGGCCGCCTGCCCGGCATCGACGGCAAGGCCAAGATGTCCAAATCCCTCGGCAACACCATAGAGCTCGGCATGTCGGCGGAAGAGGTCAAACAGGCGGTGTTCGCCATGTATACCGACCCCAACCACCTCAAGGTGAGCGATCCGGGTCAGGTGGAGGGAAATACGGTGTTCGCCTATCTCGATGCCTTCCATCCCGACAAGGCGCTGGTCGCCGAGATGAAGGCCCACTACCGGTGCGGCGGACTAGGGGACATGCGCTGCAAGCAGGTGCTCAATGACTGCCTGCAAACCCTGCTCGCCCCGATGCGGGAGCGCCGGGCCGCGGCTATCGCCGACAAGAAGATGCTGCTGGAACTGCTCTATCAGGGCACCGAGCAGGCCCGCATCATCACCGATGAGGTATTGGCGGAGGTGAAAAGCGCCATGGGGCTCGACTACTTCGCCAGCATCCGCTGAGCGGGGGTCCCGAGCGCATCGTCGCCGTAGAGGTCGAACACCAACTGGTGCAGCAGGCTCTTGAACCAGCCGATCGCCTCGTCGTGAGCGGTGAGCGGGTGCCCCGCCATCAGGTAGACGATGGGGATGGCGGGGTCGAGTTGATGCATCCGCAGCGGGTAGTAGCGGCAGAAGTGGCGCCCGATCATCTCGGGCACCACCACCAGATAGCGGCCGGTCGCCATCAACGGCGGCACCGCCATAAAGCTCGGCAACCGCACGCCCAACTCCCGCTCCACCCCGAAGCGGGCCAGCCAGAGCTCCACCATCGCCTGACTGTGGCCCCAGCTGGAGGTGTGGATGTGGGGACGGCTCACCAGCTCGACCGGGGTCAGCACATCGGGCAATTCGCTGCCAAGGGGCGACAGGCAGACCAGCGGGTTGTTGAACCACTCCTCCCGCCACAAGCGGGGTGAGAGATGATTCGCCCCGGCGAAGCCGATCACCAGATCCAGCTCACCTTTTTCCAACTCCCGCTCGTAGTCGCTGTCCGCCAGCTCGCACACCTCAAGCCGACAGTGAGGGGCCTGCCGATGAAGTCTGTCCACCAGCACCGGCACCAGCCCGTGCTCCACCGAGCCCGGGGTGGCGATACGGAAAATCCGCCGTGCGGTAGCGGGATCAAACCCTTTGGCCTGCCGCAATCCCTGCTCCAGCATCGCCAGCGCCTGACGCACCGGCCCGGCCAGCGCCTTGGCTCGCTCGGTCGGCATCATCTCGCGCCGACTCATCACGAACAGCGGATCATCCAGCGCCACCCGCAGCCGCCCCAAGGCGTGACTGACGGTGGATTGGGAGAGATGCAGCCGTTCGGCGGCACGGGTGACGTTGCGTTCCTGCATCAGCATGTCGAATACGGCGAGCAGGTTGAGGTCGAGACGGGCGAGTGAGCTATCCATCGATATTAGCCATAGTTAAATGCCAACAATTCATTTTTACCATAGTAACAGATTACCTAGAATGCGCTGGCTTAATACATCGGAGATTAAAATGCGTAGCTATCTGTTATTGCTGGCCATTGGCCTGCTCTGGGGTTCCCAGTTCATTTTCATGCACCAGGCCGTTGCCGAGTTGCCCCCCATTCTGGTGGCTGCCGGTCGTGCCCTGTGCGGCAGCCTGACCCTGGGTCTGCTCTGCCTGTTCATGCGGCTCAAGAGTGAGCACACCCCGTGGCGCACCTATATGCTGATCGCCCTGCTGGATGCCACCATCCCCTTCATCATGGTCGCCTGGGGCCAGCAGTATGTGGATAGCGCCATCGCCGCCGTAGTCATGGGTTGTATCCCGTTTGTGACCATTCTGGCTGCACCGCTGTTTATTTCTGGTGAAAGAATCACCAAAACCGGGCTGCTTTCCGTGATCATCGGCTTTGCCGGTGTACTCACCCTGTTCTGGCCGAAACTCTCCCAGGGCATGAACGCTGGTCTGCTCGGTGCCATGGCCATCCTGCTGGGTGCCAGCTGCTTCGCCATCGGCCTGCTGATGATCAAGCGCTTCGCCAAGGACCATCCGGTCGTGGTCGCCCGCAATATCCTGATCTCCTCGGCAATCCAGTTGCTGCTGGTCGCCCCCTTCATGGTTGACCTCAGCAGCCTGACCCTGCCGAGCACCCAGGCCCTGAGCGCGATCACCGTGCTGGGTACCCTCTGCACCGGTCTGGTCTACTTCCTCTACATGGCGCTGATCCAGAAGGCCGGCCCGACGTTCGCCTCCTTCAGCAACTATCTGGTGCCGCTGTTCGGCGTGATGCTGGGTGCCCTGTTCCTCGGCGAGCAGATCCACCCCACCACAGGTGTTGCTCTGGCCCTGATCCTCGGCTCGGTCGCCATGAACCAGTGGGCGCAGCAGCGTCGCATGCAGCGAGAGGTCTCCCTATGTCAGGCATCCTGACCACACTGTGCGGTGGTCTGGTACTGATTGCCGGCTGGCAGTATCGCCAGCGGCTGGCCGGGATCCTGGGCCTGCTGATGGTACTGCTGCCCTGGTTCTTCGATAGCAGGCTGCAAGCCATGCTGAGCTATGCCCTGAATGCCTGAAGTCCATCTCTGAATGTGTGACGAGAGTCTATCTCTCCTGTTTTTGGGACTGTTTTAAAAAACCTCCGATTTGTCCCCCGCTACCGGCGCTCTGCGCCGGTTTTTTTATGCCTGCCAGCCGGCGTCAGATCAGATAGCGATAGCTGAGTCGCTCGTTCTTGCGCGGCCCGGTGATCTGCCAGCTCAGCAGAAAACCACCGTCGATCTCGGTCAACTCGGCGCTGTAGTGATCCGCCCCGCACAGATGGGGCTCGGCGGTCAGCCAGCGGCCATCCCCCTGCGGCAGGAGCTCGAACAGTTCGACCGGCGCTTCATAACGCAGGTGAGAAAGGCGGATCCCCCGCTCGCTGCGCTGCCACCAGAAGCAGTTGTGCATGGCGAGCTCCCTGCCATGAGGCGTGATGTAACGGCCCTGCTCGTTAAACAGCCAGCCACCCTGATGATCGGTCACCTGCACACGCCCCTCGCCCCGACCATTCCAGTCGGTCGCCGACCCCTCGCCATTGCTGGCGGTAAAGGAAAATGCTCCGACCTGTGGCAATCGCCCCCATAAACGCTGGATTGCCGCTTCCATCTCGGCCATCATAGCCCCCTTAAAATTGACAACTGACGATAAATCAAACACATGAACTACTTGATAGGGGTCACCCTGCTCTGGTCATTCTCCTTCAGCCTGATCGGGGTCTACCTCGCTGGTCAGGTCGATGCCTACTTCTCGGTGCTGACCCGCATCGCCCTCGCCAGTCTGGTGTTTCTCCCCTTCCTGCGCCGCCGCTGGCTGCGCCCCGATCTGGCGGCCAAGCTGATGGCGCTGGGCGCCATCCAGCTCGGCATAATGTATCTCTTCTACTACCACTCCTTTCTGCTGCTGACGGTGCCGGAAGTGCTGGTCTTTACCATCTTCACCCCCATCTACGTCACCCTGCTCCACGATCTGCTGGAGGGGCGCTTCAAGCCCACCTATCTGTGGGGCGCCCTGCTGGCGGTGCTCGGGGCTGCCGTCATCCGCTTTGACGGCCTGACCGAAAGCTATGTGTTGGGATTTCTGGTGGTGCAGGGGGCCAACCTCTGTTTCGCCCTGGGTCAAGTGGGCTACAAGGTACTGCTGGCAAGGGAGGCGGAGCAACCGCCGCAACTGGCGGTGTTCGGCTGCTTCTATCTGGGAGCGCTGGTGATCGCATTGCCCGCCTGGTGGCTGCTGGGCAAGCCGCAATATCCGACGTCAGGGTTGCAGTGGGGTATTCTGCTCTGGCTGGGGGTGGGTGCCTCCGGCCTCGGCTACTTCCTCTGGAACAAGGGGGCGACGCTGGTCACCAGCGGGGTGCTGGCCATCATGAACAATGCGCTCATTCCGGCCGGCTTGCTGGTCAATCTGCTGCTCTGGGGCAAGGATACCGACCTGACCCGGCTGACCATCGGCGGCCTGCTGATGCTGGCCTCGCTCTGGGTCTGCCAGCGTGACAAGCGCGGCCAGCCCTGACCGCACTCAGCCGACGACTGTGTTGTGCTCCCGTCTGGCCTGGCTGTGACAGCTGGCCAGCCGGGCCAGCAGATGATCGAGCTGCTCGCCAGCCTGACTCTGCACCAGCCCGATGCTGACGGTGACCGGCCGCTGCGGCAGCAGGCTGGCATCGGCAATCTCGAGGCGCAGTCGCTCGGCAATCTCCAGCGCACTCATCCGTTCGGTCTGGGAGAGCATCAGGATAAAACCATCCTGATCCCAGCGGGCAAAGGGATCTTCCCGCCGCAGCTCGTGGCGCACGATACGCGCCAGCTTGGCCAGCATGGCGTCGCAAGCCGCTTCGCCAAACAATTGCTGGATTTTGGCCATGTGATCGACCGAAAACTGCAGCAGACTGAAAGTGCCACTCTCGGTCGCCAGCCGCTCCTCCAGCAGTTGCTCGAAACGGCCACGGCTCTCCAGTCCGGTCAGCGGATCGGTGCCATGTCGCTCCTCCACCAGCACGGCAGCGGGATCGAGGTGACGGACAACCCCCAGCAGATACCCCCGCTCATCGCGACGCATCCTCTCTTCCAGCCGGATGTAGTGACCGTGATGATGCAGAATGCGGTATTCGAGGCGCAGACCGCTGCTGCGGCCGCTCTGGCAGGCGAGCAGGGCATCTTCCAGCCGGGCAACATCGTCGGGATGCACCCGATCCAGCCAGCCGAGATCATCCGGCCAGCACTCTCCCAATCCCAACAGGCGCAGGCAGGAGGGATCACGCTGCAGTCCATGTTGGGCTGACCAGCTCCAGATCCCAGCCTCCAGCAGCGCCATGGCATCAGACAGCAGACCCGGATCAAGCCGGGCAGTCACATCGACCAAAGGTGTCTTGAGCATTTCCATGGGGCGCCTCGAAACAGGATCTGAATACCTGCTCAATAAGTAACATTGGCGTTCACGCCGAGCAACAGGGTCAGCTCGCTTTTCCGTGATAACCCTCCATCAGGGTCTGCCAGTTGTCCGGTACGAAGTGGAAGCTGGTGTGCAGTTGAGACTCCTTGTTGAAGGAGCGCAACAGCCGCTCCAGATTGCCCTTCTGCCACTCACCGGGGGAGCGGATCGCCCCCTTGTCGAAGTCGATCACCCACACCTTCTCATCCTTATCAAGCAGCAGGTTGTGGCTGTTGAGATCGGCGTGGTAAACCCCGGCATCGTGCAGCTGGCGCACCGTCTGGCCAATCTTGTGCCACACCTCGCTGGCCACCGGCCCCTGCTTGAGCAGGGCGACCATGTCCTTGGCACCGCGAATACGCTCGATCAGGATGTCGGCGCGATAAAATGGGCCCTGTTTGGCCATCCGCGCACCAAACGGACGCGGCACCGGCAACCCCAGTTCGCACAACTTGGCCAGCAGGGTGTATTCCGCCATGGCACGGCTCGATTCGACCCCTTCGAACCAGAAGCGATCCCGCACCACCTTGCCCACCATGCCGCCGCGATAGTAGTGGCGCAGCACCAGATGGCGGGACTCATCCTTGACGAACCAGGTCACGCCGCGACCGATGGAGGTTCCCACCACCTGACGGTTGTTCTGCCACCAGGCCGGTTCGAATAACTGGGAAGTGGGGTCGCGAAAGGCCCCTTCGGCGAACCAGCAAACCTGGTTGTGTTCGGTCTGTATCAGCATCATGAAGATCCCGCTCGGTGGGTCGTTGATCGCCCCTGTTTATGGGCGATGAGGCTGCGACTGTGGCATGCCCGCAACATGTGCCAGCCATGGCGGCTATTCGGGTGGCAAAGCCCGGCTGACGATTGCGCGCAATTTTACAATCCACAGGGGAGTTTGCATAATGCCATCCACCCTTTTTGCCAGCCGTGCGCCACAACATGCCGCTATTTCAAACGCCCCCCTCCTCCATCTGCATCCTGCGGCTCTCCGCCATCGGGGATTGCTGCCACGCACTGGCGCTGGTGCGCGTCATCCAGCGGGAGTGGCCACAGACCCGCATCACCTGGATCACCGGCAAAATCGAAGCAACCCTGTTTGCCGATCTGCCCGGGGTCGAGGTAATCCCCTTCGACAAGAGCAAGGGGTGGCGCGGCTATCGCGATCTCTGGCAGACCCTCAAGGGGCGCAAATTCGATGCCCTGCTCCACCTGCAGGCGGCGATGCGGGCCAGCATCGCTACCCTCGGCATCAAGGCCAAGGTCAAACTCGGGTTTGATCGGGAACGGGCCAACGACGGCCAGTGGCTGTTCACCAACCACAAGGTGCCTTCGCCTGCCTCTCCCCATGTGCTGGACGGTTTCCTCGCTTTCGCCAAAGAGCTCGGCATCAAGGATCTGACCCCGGACTGGCAACTGCCCATCAGCGCCGATCATCAGGCGTGGGCAAGGGAGAAGATTGGCGGCAAACCGACTCTGCTTATCTGCGCAGCCGCCAGCAAGGCATTCAAAAACTGGACGGCCGCAGGCTATGCCGCGCTGGCAGATCACGCCGCCAACAAGGGCTTTCAGGTCTATCTCTGTGGCGGGCCTGCCAAACTGGAGCGGGATCTGGCTGCCGAGATCCAGCGCTTAAGCCAGAGCAAACCGGTCGATCTGGTGGGGCAGACCAACCTCAAGCAACTGCTGGCGCTGATTGGTGAGGCGAGTCTGGTGCTGGCCCCCGATACCGGCCCCACCCATATGGCCACCATAGTGGGCACGCCGGTGATCGGTCTCTATGCCCACCACAATCCGGCCCGCACCGGCCCCTATCTGTGCCGCGACTACGTGGTCAGCGTCTATCAGGAGCTGGTCGAACAGGAGACCGGCAAGCCGCTGGCCGAATTGAGCTGGCGCACCCGTCTCAAAGACCCGGAGGCCATGCGAAAAATCACCAGCGAGCAGGTGATCACCGCCTTCGACCGCCTCTGTGCAGATCGTCAACTGCCGTAATGACAGGGCACCTCGGGAATTCCGAGCCATCAGGCAGGGATAACCTGATAGCCTCTGCCCTCAGCCAAAGGCACAATGCAGGCTGATGTGGGTTACGCTCCCGCAGCAAGCTACGAATACTTTGATCGGCTGGAATATGATTCCGGCCGTTTTTTTATTCGCCGCATTCTGGTAAAATTCGCCGCCTTTACATCCCCCTGACTCAAGAATTTTCCGCGTTTTGCGTTTGGCTGTCTCCCTTTCGGGCACAAGACGGCGGTCTCTGCTACAACCAAAACAGCGGTTTCGATTAAAGGTAATAATATGGCGCAACAAGGCACACTCTATATCATCTCTTCTCCGAGCGGCGCGGGTAAATCCAGTCTGCTCAATGCCTTGCTGACCAACCACAATCAAGCTGGCAAGATGCAGCTATCGGTTTCCCACACCACTCGCGCCACCCGCCCGGGCGAAGAGCACGGCGTACACTACCACTTCGTTCAGGTGGAAGAGTTCAAGGCGCTGATCGAGCGTGGTGATTTTCTGGAGTGGGCCGAAGTATTCGGCAACTACTACGGCACCTCACGCGCCGCCATCGAAGCCTGCCTGGCCAAGGGGATCGACGTATTCCTCGACATCGACTGGCAAGGTGCCCGCCAGATCCGCGAGCAGATGCCGACCAAATCCATTTTCATCCTGCCCCCCAGCCGCGAAGAGCTGGAGCGCCGCCTGATTGGGCGCGGTCAGGACAGCGCCGAAGTGATTGCCGGCCGGATGGCGAAAGCCATTGCCGAAATGGTGCACTACGACGAGTATGACTATGTCATTATCAACGAAGACTTCGAGCAGGCGCTGTTCCAGCTCAGGTCCATTATTGAGTGCCAACGGCTGGAGATGCGTCACCAGCAACAGGCTCAAAAAAACTTGCTGCAACAGCTACTGGCAGAGTAAGCCAAAAACAAGTAAACTTTTGCGTCATTTTTAAACACTGCTTTTCTAAATACAGAAAGCCCAAACACTGGAGTCCTGCATGGCACGCGTTACTGTAGAAGATGCTGTAAAACAGGTAGGTAACCGTTTTGACCTGGTGCTGGTCGCCGCGCGCCGCGCTCGTCAAATCGCGGTACAAGGCAAAGATCCCCTGGTCGACGAAGAGAACGACAAGCCGACTGTGATCGCCCTGCGTGAGATCGAGCTGGGTCTGGTGAACAATCAAGTGATGGACACCCAGGACCGCTACGAACAGCAAGAGCAGGAAGCCGCCGAGCTGGCTGCCGTTGCTGCCATCGCCGAAGGCCGCGGTTAAGTTATTCCTCCGGTTGGCACCCTCCCGGGTGCCGACTGTTCATCCCCATTTACAACCGCTCGAAAACCTCGCAAACTCAGGGCTATACCCTCAATTCCACGAATTGCCGTTTCACCGCTGCGGGGACTGTCTTGTATTTATTTGAAAACCTTAAAGAAATAGCCAGTTCCTACCTGCCGCCAGAGCAGGTTGAGAAGCTCAAGCAAGCCTATGTGGTGGCCCGTGATGCCCACCAGGGCCAGATGCGTTCCAGTGGCGAACCCTATATCACCCACCCTGTTGCCGTTGCCCGGATCTTGGGTGACATGCGCCTCGATCATGAAACCCTGATGGCCGCCGTGCTGCACGACGTCATCGAAGACACCTCTGTCACCAAGGCCGATCTGGCCGAACAATTCGGCAACGCGGTTGCAGAACTGGTGGCCGGGGTCTCCAAGCTCGACAAGCTGAAGTTTCGCGATCGCAAAGAGGCGCAGGCCGAGAACTTCCGCAAGATGGTGATGGCGATGACCCAGGATATCCGGGTCATTCTGATCAAGCTGGCCGACCGCACCCACAATATGCGCACCCTGGGCTCCCTGCGCCCTGACAAGCGCCGCCGTATCGCTCGGGAAACCCTCGAAATCTTCGCCCCCATCGCCAACCGCCTCGGTATTCACACCATGAAGAACGAGCTGGAAGAGCTGGGCTTCGAGGCGCTCTATCCCATGCGATCCCGCGTGTTGCGCGAATCGGTGCGCCGCGCCCGTGGCAATCGCCGCGAGATCATCGACTCCATCCAGAGCGAAATCAGCGGTCGTCTGAAAGAAGCGGGGATCGAGCATCAGGTCAGTGGCCGCGAGAAGAATCTCTTCTCCATCTACAACAAGATGGAGAAAAAAGAGCTGCAATTTCATGAGGTAATGGATATCTACGCCTTTCGAGTAAAAGTGAAGGACATAGATACCTGTTACCGGGTGCTGGGGCAGATGCATAGCCTCTACAAGCCTCGCCCCGGCCGCTTCAAGGATTACATCGCCATCCCCAAGACCAACGGTTACCAGTCGCTGCACACCTCTCTGGTGGGGCCGCACGGGGTACCGGTGGAGGTACAGATCCGCACCGAGTTCATGGATCAGATGGCCGACAAAGGGGTTGCCGCCCACTGGGCCTACAAGCAGGATGGCGACAGCTCGGGCACCACTGCCCAGATCCGAGCCCAGCGCTGGATGCAGAGCCTGCTGGAATTGCAGCAGAGCGCCGGCAGCTCGTTTGAATTTATCGAAGGGGTCAAAACCGACCTCTTCCCCGACGAAATCTACGTCTTTACCCCCGAAGGGCGCATCATGGAGCTGCCCGCTGGCGCAACGCCGGTGGACTTTGCCTACACGGTGCACACCGATATCGGCCACGCCTGCGTCGGTTCGCGGGTCGACCGCCACCCCTACCCGCTCAGCAGTCCGCTGCACTCGGGCCAGACGGTGGAGATCATCACTGCGCCGGGCGCCCGCCCCAACGCGGCCTGGCTCAACTTCGTGGTGACCACCAAGGCGCGCTCCAAGATACGTCAGTTCCTCAAAAACCTGCGCACCGAAGAGTCGGTGGTGCTGGGTCGCCGCCTGCTCAACCATGCGCTGGGCGCCAAGAATATCGAAGACATCCCCGAGCCGCGCATCAAACAGGTGCTGGCCGATACCAAGCATGAGAACCTGCAGGGGCTGCTGGCCGATGTGGGCCTCGGCAACGCCATGAGCGTCATGGTGGCGCGCCGCATGCTGGGGGATGAACTACCGCCGGAAGAGCAGCCCAAAACCAGCAGCAAGAAGATGCCGATCAAGGGTGCCGACGGCATGCTGGTCACCTTCGCCAACTGCTGCCGTCCGATCCCGGGAGATGCCATTATCGCCCACATCAGCCCGGGCAAGGGTCTGGTGATCCACCAGGAAGCCTGCCGCAACATCAAGGGCTACAGCAAGGAGCCGGACAAGTACCTGCCAGTGCAGTGGGAAGTGGACAAGGAGCAGGAACAGGAGTTCCGCACCGGCATCAGCATCGAGATCGTCAACCATCAGGGTGCGCTGGCCGAGCTGGCCAACGTGATTGCCGCCACCGGTGCCAACATTCACGCCATCAGCACCGAAGAGAAGGATGGCCGGGTCTATCAGGTGAGCCTGCTCATCACCACCAAGAGCCGCATCCACCTGGCCAACATCATGCGCAAGATCCGCGTGATGCCCAACGTGCTCAAAGTGAGCCGACAGAAGAACTGAACACAGGCGGCGCAAGCCGCCTGCTGCTTTTATAGAGACAAGCCATGACCCCCGAACGCTTCAAGCGCATCACCGACATGCTGGCCCAGCGTCAGCTCGATTTGACCGTCTGTATGGAAGAGGTACACAAACCTCACAATCTGGCCGCCATCGTGCGTACCGCCGATGCCATCGGCATCCACCGGGTACACGCCGTCTGGCCCAAAACCTGGATCCACAAGCGCAAGGGCACCGCCCGCGGCAGCCAGAACTGGGTGGATGTAAAACTGCACCCGGATATCGGCACAGCCGTTGCCGAGCTGAAAGCTTCAGGCATGCAGATCCTGGCAACCCACCTCTCCGACAGCTCCGTCGATTTTCGCGCTATCGACTACACCAAACCGACCGCCATTCTGGTGGGTCAGGAGAAGCATGGCATCGGTGAGGAGGCGCTGGCACTGGCCGATCACCATATCGTCATCCCCATGGTGGGCATGGTGCAGTCCCTCAACGTCTCGGTGGCTGCTGCCGCCATCCTCTACGAAGCGCAGCGTCAGCGCGAGCTGGCCGGTTGCTATCAGCGCGGCTGCCCGCTCACTCCGGAGGAGCAGAACAGCATCCTGTTCGAGGGTGGATATCCCATCTATGCCCAGCTCTGCAAAGAGAAAGAGATGCCCTACCCCCAGCTCGGCCCGGCCGGTGAAATTCTGGCGGACGAAGAGTGGTGGCAACGGATGCAGCTGACCCGCAAAGGGTGGGCGCAGCAGAGCGAGCAGGACGATCCGCAGGAGGAGTGATGGAGAACCCTTTTGGCAGCTGGCTGGAATCGCAAATCATCCGGGATCACCTGACCAACCCGAACATAGAGGCCGGCGACTACAGCTACTACTCCGGCTACTACCACGGCAAGCCGTTCGAGGATCACTGCGTCCGTTACCTGCTCGGCGATGGCTCGACCCGCGACACCTGGGAGAGCGGCCTCTGGGGCGAGGTGGATCGGCTGATCATCGGCAAGTTCTGCTCCATCGGCTCGGGCGCCACCTTCGTGCTGGCGGGCAATCAGGGCCACCGGCTGGATTGGGTTTCCACCTTCCCGTTCAACCCCGACACCTTTGGCGAAGGGGCCCGCAGCGGCTTTCTGCGCAAGGGAGACACCCGGATTGGCAACGATGTCTGGATCGGCTCGGAAGCGATGATCATGCCCGGCATCACCATAGGTGATGGCGCCGTCATCGCCACCCGCGCCGTGGTAACCAGGGATGTGGCCCCTTACACCATAGTCGGCGGCAACCCGGCTCAGCCGATCCGCCGTCGTTTCAGCGATGAGCAGATCCTCATGCTGCAAGAGATGCAGTGGTGGGACTGGCCCCTGCCTCGCTTGCAAGCCTGCATGGCGCTGCTCTGCTCGGAGGATATCGCTGCCCTTTATCACCATTGGCAACAGGAGTGTGCCTGATGAAACCCCTCTCTCTTTCCCTGTTGGCCCTGACCCTGTTTTCTGCCGGAGCCCTTGCCGTGACCAATACCTATCAGCTCACCAGCGAAGCCGATGTACCCAGCCTCTACCAGCAAATCCTACCCGACTTCTGGCGCCAGCATGCGGTTGAAGGGGAGTTCAAGGGCAAGGACGGGGTGACCATCCGCTATGCCGCGCTGCGGCAGGAGAAGGTTGATCGCGCCATCCTCATCGTCAATGGCCGGGTCGAAAGCTACCTCAAGTATCAGGAGCTGACGTGGGATCTGTGGCGTCAGGGCTACAGCCTCTATCTCATCGACCATCGCGGTCAGGGAATGTCTGGCCGGATGCTGAATGACCCGCAGAAGGGATATGTCGACCAATTCGACGATTATGTGCTCGATCTCAAGCAGTTTCACGACCAGATAATCATGGCGGACCAACCTGCCAAGCTGTTCCTGCTGGCCCACTCCATGGGCGGTGCCATCTCGGCCCGCTATCTGGAGCGCTGGCCCGATGATATCAAGGCGGCCGTGCTCTCCTCCCCCATGCTGGGCATCAATCTCGGCGGTCTGCCCAAGTGGCTGGCCAAGGGATTGGCGAGCACCATAGGCACGGTCGGCGGTTGGTTTGGCGAACCACCCTATGGGCCGGGTCAGAGCACCTATCAGGATCACGGCTTTGCCGACAACGAGCTGACTCACAGTCAGTCCCGCTATCAGGCGTTCCGCCAGCTCTACGAACAGCACCCGCAGATCAAGCTGGGTGGCGCGACCGCCCACTGGATTTATCAGGGGATCACCGGTGCCGATGCTGCCATCGCCGATGCGGGCGCCATCAAGACGCCGCTGCTGGTGCTGCAGGCTGGCAACGACAGCGTGGTGGACAATGCCGCACAGGATCGCTTCTGCACCATTGCCAAGTGCGAAGGGGGCAAACCACTGCGCATCGAGGGTGCCTGGCACGAACTGTTTATCGAATCCGATGACAAGCGCCAGCCCGCCCTGACCGCGATGGTCGACTTTTTCGCCCGCTTCTGAGCTGGCTATTTTTTGTAACCCTAAATAAATGGGGTGACAGTGCGGGCTAAGGTAAACTGCCCCTGTTTTCAATCGATGCCGAGGTAATGATGTTCAAGGTAGTTGTATCCGATCTCGATGGCACTCTGCTCAACAAGCAGCACCAGATCTCTCCCCGTACCCGGGATACCCTGCACCGCCTGGTAGAACAAGGTGTGAAATTCGTGGTCGCCACCGGCCGTCATCACGTTGACGTACGCAGCTTCCGCGATGCGCTGGGGATGGACATCTACCTCATTACTTCCAATGGCGCCGTGGTCCATGACAAACAGGATCAGCTCATTTTCAACCAGCCGCTGCCGACCGAAATCGCCGCCGAACTGATTGCGCTGGAGCGCGACCCCTCTATCCACCTCAATGTCTATCAGGGTGATGACTGGGTGGTGGAAGAGGAGCTGCCCTGGCTGCTGCAGTTCCACGACGAGTCAGGGTTCACCTACCGTCTGGTCGATGACCTGAAACAGGAACCGAAAGAGCAGATCAACAAGGTGTTCTACATCGGCGACCACGAAAAGCTGCTGAAGATCGAGGCGCACCTCAACCAGCGCTACGGCGATCAGCTCAACGTCACTTTCTCCCTGCCGGACTGCCTCGAAGTGATGCACGCCGGGGTGCACAAGGGCAATGCGGTGCGTGCCGTGCTGGAGCAGAACGGTTTCGACATGTCGGAGGCGATCGCATTCGGCGATGGCATGAACGACTTCGAGATGCTGACTATGGTGGGGCGCGGCATCGTGATGGGTAACGCCCATGACCGCCTGAAAATGGCGCTGCCGGAGTACGAGCAGACCCTCACCTCCGATGAAGATGGCGTCGCCGTCTATCTGGAGAAGCTGTTCGAGCTGGAGAGCGTCAGCGCAGCCTGATCCTCTTCAGACCGCCATCCGATTCAGCAAAGCCTCACCATGTGAGGCTTTGTTTTTTCAGGGTTTCCAGCCAAGGATTGGGCCGCTGCCAGCTGAAGCTCTGGTTCGCCCCGCCGTAGCATTCGGCCAGCCGCAGCGGCGTGCCGGGAGTATGGCGTCGTCCGGCCACATCGAGGCAGCGGGAGACCTTGCTGTTGAACAGCCTGTCTTTCTGCCACTCCCACTGCGCCTGACCGTCACAGGGTGCCAGCATCACTTCGCTGTCGTTTTTGGCTTGCAAACAGAGATCCTGCAGGCGCAACTCACCCAGATCCCACTCGAACAGTTGATCGTCTTTTCCGCTGCAAGGTTGTGCCAACACCTTCTGTCGGGATACTGCGACACAAAAGCCGCCGCTGGTCAGCAAGGGAGAGAGCACCCGATCTTCCGAAGGTCTCGAAGCGATTGAGTCCATAATTTCATCGGTTGATGGCGGTTTGATGGTACACCCCCCCAGCAGCAAGGCAGCCAGCAGGGCGGGAGAGCAAGCAAAGGAAATTTTGTCATTCATGGAAAAATGCCTGAAATGGGCCGATGACATCCGGTTGTCAGTGACTCGAGGCTGAAGCATAACCGAAAGGCGGGGCGCGCTGCCCAAATAGAGTGTAAACAGACGTAACAGGGAGAGAGTACTGGCCCAGCGGAGGCCAGAAAGTAAAAAACCCCGCCGAAGCGAGGTTTTTCTAAATGTGGTCGGTGATAAAGGATTCGAACCTTTGACCCTCTGGTCCCAAACCAGATGCGCTACCGGACTGCGCTAATCACCGAGGCTATTTCTTTCAAAATAGTTTACTTCAAAAAAACAAAGACGACCTTATGGTCATCCTCGTCATACAGCAAGCATGGTGCGAAGAGAGGGACTCGAACCCTCACACCCGGGGGGCACTAACACCTGAAGCTAGCGCGTCTACCAATTCCGCCACCTTCGCGTACCTGACAAGCTGTAAAATGGGGTGGCTGATGGGGCTCGAACCCACGACAACCGGAATCACAATCCGGGACTCTACCAACTGAGCTACAGCCACCACAGCTGTTTTCGTTCCACAACAACGCCCGTTTAACCGACGCACTTTTGATGGTGCGCCCGACAGGATTCGAACCTGTGACCTCTGCCTCCGGAGGGCAGCGCTCTATCCAGCTGAGCTACGGGCGCTACGCTGTCGAACGGGGCGCATTATTAATGATGGTTTCTGGTTTGTCTACACTTTTCTGTCACCGAAGGACTGTTCGTTGTTTTTTCAGGCAATCTGTGTGTTTTTCTTCCACATTCCTGCCTGTAGCCTGACAAAAGGCATACATCCCCGCATCAGTTCATCTTGCCGTCTTGACTTGATGTTGTGCCCATCTAGAATGAATGAACGTTCATTCAATCGAAAGTCACACTGATGATTCTGGATAAAAAAGAGAGCATCTTCAACGCGGCCCATGAGGTGCTGGGTGAACGGGGTTTTCATGGTCTGTCGATTGCAGAAGTCGCCAAGAAGGCCAATGTTGCCACCGGCACCATCTATCGCTACTTCGGTGACAAGGATGATCTGATCCGGCAACTGCATCAGCACACTATCTTGCAGTGTGTGCCCATGGTCATGGCAGATGTAGCGATCGATAAAGTTTCATTTCAACAATTCCGCCAACTATGGCTCAATATTCACGCCATTTTTGTTAATGAACCCAACGCAATAAAGTGCAAATTACAGTACGAGAGCTCTCCGCTAGGGGCAGAATTGGAGACCAATCCTGTCATTCTGGCCGCTTGGGAGCCTCTGGACCGATTCTTTGAACAGGGCGTTGAACAAGGATTGTTTATTGATTTACCGATACGGGCACTCCAGGTGTTGAGTCTGGACAGTGTCATGCATCTGGCCCTGCAGTGCAGGGTTCACAACATCACGCTGACCGAATCGCAGTTGGAAACCGCGATCCGAGCCAGCTGGAATGCCATTTTATCCCCCAATCTTTCCACCTCAGGAGCCTGTTCATGAAAAAGTGGATGGCCATTATGTTGCTGATAGCGATCGCCTTGTTTGGCAGCGTCATCGGCTTCAATTTGTTCAAACAGAAGATGATTGCCCAATACATGGCCAACCGGCCGGAACCCGAGTTCCCCGTCACCGCCATGGTGACCAAGGCGCAGGATTGGGTACCGACCATCGAAGCGATCGGCTTCATCGAGCCGAATCAGGGGGTGACCCTCTCCACCGAACTGGCAGGTACCATTGACGCCATCACCTTCGAGTCAGGCAAACCGGTCAAGGCAGACCAGCTGCTGCTGAGCCTGGACTCCACCGTGGAGCGGGCCAATCTGCGCGCCTCCCAGGCCAAGCTGCCGGCGGCAAAAGCCAAGTTCGATCGTTTCCAGAACCTCTACAAGACCAGCTCCATCTCCAAAGAGCAGCTAGATGAGGCGGAAGCGGCCTATCGCTCACTGGAAGCGGATATCGAGAGTCTGAAGGCGACCATTGCCCGTCGTGAAGTCCGTGCGCCCTTTAGCGGCGTGGTCGGCCTGCGCAATGTGTTCCTCGGTCAGTATCTACAGCCGGGCACCGATATCGTGCGCCTGGAAGATACCAGCGTGATGCGCCTGCGCTTCACCGTGCCCCAGACCGATATCTCCAAAATCAAGCTGGGCCAGACCATCAAGATCAATGTGGATGCCTATCCGCAAACCCAGTTTGACGGCCATATCACCGCTATCGAGCCTGCGGTCAACTTCCAGAGCGGCCTGATCCAGGTACAGGCAGACATTCCGAACAACGACGGTCAGCTCCGTTCCGGTATGTTCGCCCGCGCCAGCATCATTCTGCCGACGGTGAAAGATCAGATTGTGATCCCGCAAACCGCTATCTCCTTCACCCTTTACGGTCAGAACGTCTACGTGCTCAAAGAGGGCGAAGAGACCGACAAAGAGGGTAACAAGGTGAAAGTGCTGCGAGCCAAGCAGGTTGTGGTCAAGGCGGGTGAGCGCCGTGGCAACGATGTGCATGTGCTCTCCGGCATCCAGGCCGGTGACCAGATCGTACTGTCGGGTCAGGTTCGCCTGAGCAACGACACCAAGGTGCATGTGGTCGAGAACGATGCCCTGGCCGTTCCGGCACAAACCCCGATGCTGTAAGCGCGGAGATCTGCGATGCGATTTACTGACATATTTATAAAACGGCCTGTGCTGGCGATCTCGCTCAGCTTCCTGATCGCCTTGCTGGGCTTTCAGGCCATCTTCAAGATGCAGGTACGGGAATACCCCGAGGTGACCAACACGGTGATCACCGTCAGCACTGGCTACTATGGCGCCAGTTCTGATCTGATCCAGGGGTTCATCACCCAGCCGCTGGAACAGGCGGTCGCACAAGCCGACAACATCGACTTCATGACCTCCTCCAGCCAGCTGGGCAGCTCCACCATCACTGCGTACATGAAGCTCAACACCGACCCCAACGCCGCGTTGTCCGACATCCTGGCGAAGGTGAACTCGGTGCGCTCCCAGCTGCCGAAAGAGGCTGAAGACCCGTCGGTCACCTCCTCCACCGGTTCCACCACGGCAGTGCTCTACCTCGGCTTTACCAGCCCGGAGCTCAACTCCAGCCAGATCACCGACTATCTGGAGCGGGTTATCAAGCCGCAGCTCTTTACTGTCGGCGGGGTTTCCAAGGTTGACCTCTACGGCGGTGTCGAGTTTGCCCTGCGGGTATGGCTGGATCCGGCCAAGATGGCGGCCTTCAACCTGACTGCCAGCGACGTGATGACGGTGCTCAACAGCAACAACTACCAGTCCGCGACAGGTCAGGCGACCGGTTACTTCACCCTGTTCAATGGCAATGCCGAGACCCAGGTCAAGGATGTCGACGAGCTGAAGCGACTGGTGGTGGCTACCCGCGACGGCAAGGTGATCCGTCTGGCGGACATCGCCAAGGTAACCCTCGAGAAGAGTCACGATGTCTATCGTGCCAGCGCCAATGGTCGCGAAGCGGTTGTCATGGCGGTCAACGCCGCCCCGACAGCCAACCCCATCAACATCGCCCGCGATGTGCTGGCACTGCTGCCGAGCCTTGAGCGCAATATGCCGAGCACCATGCGTCTCAACGTGATGTATGACTCCACCGTGGCGATCAACGAGTCCATCCACGAGGTTATCAAGACCATCCTGGAGGCAGCCGCCATCGTTCTGGTGGTCATCACCCTGTTCCTCGGTTCGTTCCGCGCGGTCATCATCCCGATCATCACCATTCCGCTCAGTCTTATCGGCGTGGTGATGATGATGGATATGTTCGGCTTCTCGATAAACCTGATGACCCTGCTGGCGATGGTGCTGGCGATCGGTCTGGTGGTGGATGACGCCATCGTGGTGCTGGAGAACGTCGACCGCCATATCAAGGAGGGGGAAGAGCCGTTCCGGGCCGCCATTATCGGTACCCGTGAAATTGCGGTGCCGGTTATCGCCATGACGGTCACCCTGGCGGCGGTATACGCGCCTATCGCCCTGATGGGGGGTATCACCGGCTCCCTGTTCAAGGAGTTTGCCCTGACGCTGGCCGGTGCCGTGTTCGTCTCGGGCATCATCGCCCTGACTCTGTCACCGATGATGTGTTCCAAGATGCTCAAGGCCAACGAGCAGCCAGGCAAGTTCGAGAGCACAGTCCATCACCTGCTGGAGCGGATGACCGATCGCTACGACAGCATGCTGCACGCCGTGATGAAAAAGCGCCCCGTCATCGTGGTGTTCGCCGTCATCGTCTTCGCCAGCCTGCCGCTGCTGTTCAAGTTCATCCCGAGCGAACTGGCACCGTCAGAGGACAAGGGGGTCATGGCCGTGCTGGGTACCGCACCGTCCAACGCCAACCTAGACTACATCGAAAACACCATGGCGGATGTGAACAAGATCCTGGACGAGCAGCCCGAGATCGCCTTCTCCCAGGTCTTCTCAGGGGTGTTCAACGCCAACCAGGCGTTCGGTATCGCCTCCATGGTGCCCTGGAGCCAACGTGAAGCGAGCCAGAAAGAGGTGCTGGACCGGGTCGCCAATCTGGTGAAAGACATCCCGGGTATGGCCATCACCACCTTCCAGTTCCCGGAACTGCCGGGTGCATCGAGTGGTCTGCCGATCCAGTTCGTCATCACCACCCCGAACAGCTTCGAAAGCCTGTTCCTGGTGGCCGGTGAAATTCTGGCAGCGGCGCAGAGTAACGGTCAGTTCGTCTATTCGGATCTCGATCTGAACTACGACTCCGCCACCATGAAGATCCGCATCGACAAGGACAAGGCGGGTGCCTACGGCATCACCATGCAGGATATCGGTATCACCATGGGCACCATGATGGCGGACGGTTACGTCAACCGTATCGACCTGGATGGCCGCTCCTACGAGGTGATCCCGCAGGTCGAGCGCAAATACCGTCTCAATCCGGAGTCCATCAAGGGCTACTACGTGCGGGCCGCAGATGGCAAGTCGATCCCGCTCGGCAGCCTGATCACCATTGAAGTGGTTGGCGAGCCCCGCGCCCTGCCCCACTTCAACCAGCTGAACTCCGCCACTATCGGTGCCGTTCCGGCTCCGGGTGTGGCCATGGGTGATGCGATCAACTGGTTCCAGACCACCGCCGACGAGAAGCTGCCGCAAGGCTATCGTTACGACTTCATGGGTGAAGCCCGTCAGTTCGTCACCGAAGGCAATGCGCTCTATGCCACCTTCGCGCTGGCACTGGCGATCATCTTCCTGGTGCTGGCGATCCAGTTCGAGTCGGTGCGTGACCCCTTGGTCATCATGGTCTCTGTCCCGCTCGCCATCAGTGGAGCATTGATTGCCCTGGCATGGGGACTAGCGACCATGAACATCTACTCCCAGGTGGGCCTCATCACCCTGGTGGGTCTGATTACCAAGCACGGCATCCTGATCTGTGAAGTAGCGAAGGAAGAGCAGCTGCTGCGCGGCATGAACCGGATGGAAGCCGTGATGCAAGCCGCCAAGGTGCGTCTGCGTCCGATCCTGATGACCACCGCCGCCATGATTGCCGGTCTGATCCCGCTGCTCTACGCCGCAGGCGCCGGTGCAGCACAACGGTTCAGCATCGGTATCGTCATCGTGGCAGGCCTTGCTATCGGTACCCTGTTCACCCTGTTCGTACTGCCGGTGATATACACCTATCTGGCTTCCGAGCACAAACCCTTGCCGGTATTCGATGAAACCATTCCGCCCAAGGCAAACGGCGGACACTGATCATCAATCACTTGCCAAGGCCCCGATACGGGGCCTTTTTTATGGTTCGCAGGAAAGACGACATAAGTCCATGAAGCAGTTAAACTAAAAAACACAACATCCAGACCGCAAGGACGCCATGTCAGGACTCATCTCCAAGACCGCCGAGGCCGTAGGCCGCAACGGACTCTCATACCGCCTGCTCTCCTATATTCTGGTGTGTAGTACCGTATTGGCGATGATCATTACGGTGCTGCAACTCGCCTGGGATTACCGCAAGGATGTCGCCGTCATCGAAGACAGCATCGGCCAGATCGAAGCCTCCTTTTTGCAACCTATTGCCGCCAGCTTGTGGAACCTCGATGAGGAGCAGGTCAAGGTGCAGATCGAAGGGATCATGAACCTGCCCAACATGCAGTTTGTGATGGTCAAGGAGATGCTCGGCAACTCCGAAGTGCCACTGTTGACCCAGGGAGTGGAACGGGAAAGCTATGACATCTCCCAGGAGTTCAATCTCACCTATCAGGGGGAAATTGTCGGCAAGCTGTTTGTCGCCGCGTCGCTGGAGCAGATTTACCAGCGTCTGATTGAGAAGTCAGTGCTGATCATGGTCAGCCAGACCATCAAGACCCTGGTGGTCTCATTTTGTATCCTGATCATCATTTACTATCTGGTGGTCAGACACATCAACCGCATCGCCAACTACGCCCAGAAGTTCAACCTCGATCGGCTCGACATGGAGCTGGTGCTGGAGGGGCGTCCGCAACCACGCAAGAAACCCGACGAACTGGATACCCTGGTCTCCACCCTCAACCAGATGCGCACCCGGCTACGTGACGAGCTGGTCGCTCGTCATCAGGCGGTGGAACAACTGCAACAGGAGCGGGATTTCTCCGCCACCCTGATCAACTCGGCCAACATGGTCATCTGCTGTATGGAGCCGGATCTCACCATCGCCAGCATCAATCCGGCAGCCATCCTGCTGACCGGTTATCACCAACAGGAGCTGCTCCAGCACAACTGGCTGGATCTCTTCGTCAGCCCGACCCAGCGTGAAGAGCTGAACAATATCCTGAACGAAGAGGGGTCACTGGCAGACAAAGAGGTCATCATGCATGACCAGCAGGCCCACGAGCTGGTGCTGCAGTGGACCTTCGTACCCTTCTATGAAGGGCCGAACCTCAAGTACCAGATCGGGTTCGGCTACGACATCACCCAACTGAAAAAGGTCGAGCGGGAGATTATCCAGCTCAATGAGCAGCTGGAAGGAAAAGTGGTGGAACGTACCCGCAGCCTGAGTGAAGCCAACAACCAGCTCGGCAAAGCGTACGACGACCTGAAACAGGCCCAGCAGACTCTGGTGGAGTCGGAGAAGATGGCCTCCCTCGGCTCGCTGGTAGCCGGGGTGGCACACGAGATCAACACTCCGATCGGCATCAGCGTGACCGCCTCCTCCTACCTGCAAGAGCGGGTCGCCGACTTCAAGTCTCATATCGACTCCAAGCAGCTGTCGCGCTCCTATCTCAACGAGTTCACCGTCAACCTCGACGAATCGATGCAACTGCTGCAGAGCAACCTGCGGCGCGCCTCCGAGCTGATTGCCAGCTTCAAGCAGGTGGCTGTCGACCAGTCATCGGAAGCTCGCTACAACTTCAGTCTCGCCGACAACCTCCATCAGGTGGTGGTCTCGCTTGGCCACAAACTGAAGAAGAGCCAGTGCGAAGTGGATATCCAGTGCGATCCCAAGCTGTCGATCTTCTCCTTCCCGGGCAGTTTTACCCAGATCTACTCGAACCTGATCCTCAACTCCATCAACCACGGGTTCGACAGCTGGGACAAACCGAAGAAGATCACCATCAAGGTGGAACAGCAGGGAGAGGAGCTGTTTATCGACTATTCGGACAACGGCCGCGGCATCCCGCCCGAAATCTTGCCGCGCATCTTCGATCCCTTCGTCACCTCCAAGCGGGGTCAGGGTGGCAGCGGTCTGGGCACCCACATCATCTACAACCTGGTGGTGCAACTGCTGAAAGGCCGTATCAGCTGTGCCAGCGAACCGGGCCAGGGCGCCCAGTTCCATATTCGCCTGCCGATCCAACATAACTGAGCGCTGGCTCTTGTGAGCCAGCCGCTTTATCCCCATCATGCTGTGATTGCATTCTTAATGAGCGGAGAACCTCGCAATGGCACAGCATTTTGACTATATCGCCATCGGCGGCGGCAGCGGCGGTATTGCTTCTGCCAACCGGGCTGCCATGTACGGTAAGAAAGTTGCCCTGATTGAAGCCAAAGAGTTGGGTGGAACCTGCGTCAACGTAGGCTGCGTACCGAAGAAGGCCATGTGGTATGCAGGCCAGATCGCCGATGCCCTGAAATATGGCGCCGACTACGGCTTTGACACCACCCTCAACCACTTCAACTGGGCCAAGCTGGTCGAGTCCCGCCAGGCCTACATCGGCCGCATTCACCAGTCCTATCAGAACGTGCTGGGCAAGAACCAGATCACCGTCATCAAGGGCTTCGCCCGCTTCGTCAGTAGCAACACCATCGAGGTTAATGGCGAGCACTACACGGCCGATCATATCCTGATCGCTACCGGTGGCCGCCCGGAAATTCCGGCGATCCCGGGTGCCGAGCTGGGTATAGACTCCGACGGTTTCTTTGACCTGCAAAGCCAACCCAAGCGGGTTGCCGTAGTGGGTGCGGGCTACATCGCAGTCGAGATCGCAGGGGTGATGCAGGCGCTCGGCTCAGAGACCCATCTGGTGGTGCGCAAGCACGCGCCGCTGCGCAACTTCGACCCCATGATCCACGAGACATTGGTCGAAATCATGGCGCAGGAAGGGCCCAAGCTGCACACCCACGCCATTCCCAAAGCCGTGCTCAAGAACGCTGACAACAGCCTGACCCTGCAACTGGAAGATGGTCGCCACCTCACCGTCGACAGCCTGATCTGGGCCATCGGCCGGGTACCGGCTACCGACAACCTGAATCTGGCCGCCGCAGGCATCGCGCTTGACGAGAAGGGCTTTATCCCGACCGACAAGTTCCAGAATACCGCCGTCGCCAACATCTATGCGGTGGGTGACAACACGGGTCGCATCCAGCTCACGCCGGTAGCCGTCGCGGCGGGCCGCCGTCTCTCCGAGCGGCTGTTCAACAACAAGCCGAACGAGCACCTCAACTACGATCTGGTGCCGACCGTGGTGTTCAGCCACCCGCCCATCGGCACCATCGGCATGACCGAACCGGAAGCCATCGCCGAATACGGCGAGGACCAGGTGAAGGTCTACCGCAGCCAGTTCACCGCCATGTACTCGGCACTGACCCAGCATCGCCAGCCCACCCGGATGAAGCTGGTCTGTGTCGGCCCGGAAGAGAAGGTGGCCGGTCTGCATGGTATCGGCTTTGCGATGGACGAGATCCTGCAAGGCTTCGGCGTCGCCATGAAGATGGGGGCCACCAAGGCAGATTTCGACAACTGCGTTGCTATCCATCCGACCAGTGCTGAAGAGTTCGTGACAATGCGATAGGTACGTTTGAAGTTGGCCTGTCATTATCAGGCCAGCTTCAACAACTGCGTTCCCATGCCTCATCCCACCAGCGCTGAAGAGTTCGTGACGATGCGATAGGTACGTTTGACGTTGGCCTGTCACGAGCAGCCGGCGTCTACAGCCATGTAGCCCCTTCCCACAAACCCGGCTCAGGCCGCTTTTTTTGATCCCTCCTCGCCATTTCTCTCGCAAATCCGCCGTTCTTTACGCCGATTTTACGCCTGCCACATGGCGCTTTATGGCGCCTTTACGCCTGTTTTACATACCTTTTCAGCGTCAATGACACCAACAGAGTCGATATGGTCTTACATCGGCTCTCGCAGCTAATTATCTCAATGGAGTCGATATGAATTGGCTATATCTGCTGCTCGTCCTCGCCTTGATGGCCTATCTGATGCGCGCACTCACGCGCAGTCACGAGTGAGGGACTAACTATATGCAGCAAGAAATTATCTACCCGGTGGCCAGCAAACTGCCGAGCCTCGTGAGCAATCCAATGCGTGCCCTGACGCACCGTGACCACGAGTGAGGAACTAGAACATGTGGCAAGAAATAATCTATCCGGTGGCCTTCGTGCTGCTGGTTCTGCTACCAGCACCGCTGCTGGGCAACTACATCTATCGGGTATTTGAAGGCAAAATCCACTGGCTGGCACCGGTCGAGCGCGCCACGCTGGCTTGCTGTGGCACCGATGGACGGGAGCAGGACTGGAAGTCCTACGCCCTCAGCCTGCTGGCCTTCAACGGCGCCGGTTTCGGTCTGCTGTTCCTGATCCTGATGGCGCAGGGGTTGCTGCCCCTCAACCCGCAACAACTGCCGGGTCTGAGCTGGCAACTGGCATTCAACACCGCGGTCAGCTTTATGACCAACACCAACTGGCAAGCCTATTCCGGTGAGGCCAGCCTCTCCTACTTCAGCCAGATGGTTGGGCTGACCACCCAGAACTTCGTCTCCGCAGGGACGGGCGCAGCCGTCGCCATTGCCCTGTTCCGCGGTATCGCCCGCCAGCAGGCCATCAACCTTGGCAACTTCTGGCAGGATCTGGTGCGTTTCTGCCTCTATGTGCTGCTGCCCATCGCGCTGATCATGGCGCTGGTGCTGGTATGGCAAGGGGTGCCGCAAAGCCTCTCCGCCTATCTGTCGTTCCACGGTGTGGAGGGTCAGGAGCAGCTGCTGCCCCTCGGCCCGGCGGCCTCGCAGATCGCCATCAAGCAACTGGGCTCCAACGGCGGCGGCTTCTTCGGCATCAACTCGGCACATCCGTTCGAGAACCCGACAGCCCTCTCCAACTGGCTGGAGATGGTCGCCCTGCTCACCATCGCCGCCGCCATGGTCTTTACTCTGGGCCGCTATGTGAAGGACATGGCCCACAGCCGCGCCATTCTCGGTGCCATGACCCTCATGCTGGTGCTGGGGCTCTTCGTCTCCCTCTCCCAAGAGCTGAAACCGGATCACGCCCTCGCCCAGCTCACCACTGACGCCAGCAACATGACTGGCAACTGGGAAGGCAAGGAGAGCCGCTTCGGCCCTGTGCTCTCCAGCATCTGGGAAGTGGCGACTACTGCCGCCTCCAACGGTGCCGTCAACGCCATGCACGACAGCTTTACTCCGCTCGGCGGCATGGTGGGCATGATCAACATGCTGCTGGGTGAGGTCATCTTCGGCGGGGTCGGCTCCGGTATCTACGGCATGATGCTGTTCGTACTGCTGACCGTGTTCCTGTGCGGCCTGATGGTCGGGCGCACCCCGACCTATCTGGGCAAACGCCTCGGCATCACCGAGATGAAGTGGGTAGTCGCCAGCATGCTGGTCATGCCGGTGGGGGTTTTGGTGATCGGTGGTGTCACCCTGCTGATGCCGGATGCCAGCACCATCATCGGCCATGATGGCCCGCACGGTCTGTCACGCCTCATCTACGCCTACGCCTCGGCTGCTGGTAACAACGGCTCCGCCTTTGCCGGTTTTGCCGCCGGTGACAACTGGCAGTGCATCGCCATCGGTCTGGCCATGCTGCTCGGTCGCTTCGGCTACATCATTCCGGTACTGGCCATCGCCGGTCAGCTGGCCCGCGCGCCCCGTCAGGAGACGAGCGAAGGGGACTTCCCCATCAGCGGCCCGCTGTTCGTTACCCTACTGATCATCACCGTCCTGCTGATAGGTGGCCTCTCCTTCCTGCCGGTGCTGGCACTGGGCCCGGTGGCTGAACATCTGAGTCTGATCGGAGGTGCATTCTGATGAACCTGACCCTGTCGATCACCATCCGGATGCCAATCGCCAACTATCTGATGCTGGGAGCTTTCCAATGAGCAAGTCCACTGCAATGAGCACCGACACCATGTTGGTGAAGGGCAAAAAACAGAAATCACAGATCATCCAGGCAATGGTTGAGGCCCTCTATCGCTTCAATCCCAAGGCGCTGTTTGGCAGCCCCATCCTGTTCACCCTCTGGCTGGCCGCAGTCATGGCGACCGTGGAGTCCCTGCTGGGGCAGCCTCTCTCCGGCGTCGCCCCCTCGCTGGCCTGGCAGCTGACCGCCTGGCTCTGGCTGACCCTCTGGTTTGCCAACTTCGCGGAAACCCTGGCCGAGGGGCGCGGCAAGGCTCGCGCCGACAGCCTGAAGGCGGGCATGAGCCAGCTCAAGGCCCGTCGGGTGGCGAATGCCAAAGATGGTCAGGGCGAGTGGGTACCCGCCACCAGCCTGATGAAGGGGGATCTGGTGCTGGTACGCAGCGGCGAGATGATCCCGGCCGACGGCGAAGTGATCGCCGGTATCGCCTCGGTCAACGAGGCGGCCATCACTGGCGAATCCGCCCCCGTCATCCGCGAGTCGGGAACCGACCGCAGCGGCGTGACCGGCAACACGACGGTCGTCTCCGACGAGATCTGGGTGCGCGTCAGCAACAATCCGGGCGAAAGTACGCTGGATCGGATGATCGCACTGGTGGAAGGGGCCAAGCGCCAGAAGACCCCCAACGAGATGGCGCTCGACGCCCTGCTGGTGGGCCTGACCCTGATCTTCCTGTTGGTGGTCGCCACCCTGCCCTGGTTCCTCGACTACAACGGCACCCAGGTACCGCGCCTCTACCTGATCGCCCTCTTCATCACCCTGATCCCGACCACCATTGGTGGCCTGCTCTCCGCCATCGGTATTGCCGGTATGGATCGATTGGTGAAGCTGAACGTCATCGCCAAGTCTGGCCGTGCCGTCGAAGCGGCCGGTGACGTGCGCACCTTGCTGTTGGACAAGACCGGCACCATCACCTTCGGTAACCGGATGGCGGATGAGCTGATCCCGGCACCGGGCGTCGACCCCGCCCTGCTGGCACAAGCGGCCATGCTGGCCTCGCTGGGTGACAACACCCCGGAGGGAAAATCCATCCTGACTCTGGCCAGCAAGAGCATGGCCAAGCCGAGCCAGCTGGAGAGCGACAAGGTGATCCCCTTCAGCGCCGAAACCCGGCTGAGCGGGCTGGATCGCAACGGTCATCAATATCGCAAGGGTGCGGTGGATGCCGTGTTGAACTACCTCAGCCTCGACCGCAAGGCGGTACCTGAGCTGGTGCTCAAGTCAGTCGACAGCATCGCCCGTCAGGGTGGGACTCCGCTGCTGGTCTGCACTCAGGAGAAACTGCTGGGGGTGGTCTACCTCAAGGACATCATCAAGCCCGGTATCAAGGCTCGCTTCCAGATCCTGCGCCATATGGGGATCCGTACCGTGATGATCACCGGCGACAACCCGAAAACCGCCGCCACCATCGCCGCCGAAGCCGGGGTGGATGACTTCATCGCCGAAGCGACGCCGGAGAAGAAGCTCGCCTATATCCGGCAGGAGCAGGCCGATGGTCGTCTGGTTGCCATGTGCGGCGACGGTGCCAACGATGCACCCGCACTGGCACAGGCTGATGTGGGTCTGGCCATGAACGAGGGTACCCAGGCAGCCAAGGAGGCGGGCAATCTGGTGGATCTCGACTCCAACCCCACCAAGCTGCTGGACGTGGTGCTGGTCGGCAAACAGCTGCTGGTGACCCGTGGCGCCCTGACCACCTTCTCCATCGCCAACGACGTGGCCAAGTACTTCGCCATCCTGCCAGCCCTGTTCATCGCCGCCTACCCGCAACTGGGGGCACTGAATCTGATGCAGCTGGGCAGCCCGCAGAGCGCCATCCTGTCGGCCATCATCTTCAACGCCCTGATCATTGTGGCGCTGGTGCCGCTGGCGCTGCGTGGCGTCGACCTGAAAGGCTCGGCCGCCAGCCTGCTGCGCCGCAACCTGCTGATCTACGGTGTCGGCGGCCTGCTGGTGCCGTTTATCAGCATCAAGCTGATTGACCTGGTCATTACCGGCCTGGGTCTGGTGTAACGACGTAACCGGGATGCGGGGCGAACCCGCATCCCCAGCCATCCTTTTGGAGCAAGAGAATCATGATAGCAATCAGAACCCTGTTGACCCTGACCCTGCTGCTGGGCGTGGGTTATCCGCTGGCGGTGACCGGGCTGGCCCAACTGCTGTTCCCCTGGCAGGCCAACGGCAGCCAGCTGACCGACAGCAAGCAGCAACTCATCGGTAGCGCCCTGCTGGCACAGAAATTCGAGCGGGCTGACTACTTCCACCCCCGCCCTTCAGCCAGTGATTTCAACACCATTGGCGGTAGTGCCAGCAATCTGGGGATGAGCTCACCGCTGCGGGCGGAGTTCGCCGAACAGGCCGCCAAGGCACAGCCTGAAACCAGCTCTCCTACCATGCTGACCCGTTCCGCCTCTGGCCTCGATCCACATCTACCACTCGATGCGGTGCTGGCGCAGGTGGATCGTGTAGCCAGAGAACGTGGACTGGATCCCGCCCAACTGACGGAGCAGGTCAAGTCGGCCACACAAGCTGGTATCCTTGGCCCGCAGGTGGTCAACATTCTCCAGCTCAACCTGCAACTGGATCATCAAAAGGGCGCC